>DOUV01000793.1 GCA_003520455.1 Chloroflexota bacterium
CGGAAGTCTTTTCCTTCCCCCGCGGGATGACTTGACCGGCGCTCTCGCGCGCTGGTCAAGGCGTGAGACTTCCGAAGTCTGGTGGGGACCGTGCTGGCCCACAGCGCGCTCCGACGACAGGAATAGAGGCGGGAACCGGCTGCGAACAAGACTTCGGAAGTCTTTTCCCTTCCCCCGCGGGATTCCTTGACCGGCGCTCTAGGCGTCGTCCCAGGGGATCTCGATGTCCAGCAGCGGGATGTATTGCTGGCTGCCGTAGACGTCGGTCTCGCCGATATCGCCGCTGGTGACCGGCCGGCGCATCGTGATCTTGAAGGCCAGACCGGGGTCGTAGGCGATCAGGTGGGTGATACGGTCGGCCGGCACCCCGTAGGCCCGGGCAATGCGCTCCCGGGTGAGGGCGCCGCCCGCCTTGACCTTCTGATAGAGGCGCGGGTCGGTGAACATAATGTCAAAGGAATAGAAATGGGCGCCGGCATTCTTGCTCCGGATGGTGTGGGCGATCTGGCCCAATGTGGCCGTTGTATGCATCGTTCTCCTCAGCCGCCAATCGTGTGCAGTTCGATGGGGAAAAGCGCCAGCGGGTCCTTCAAGGTCAGAAGGTGGTCGATGGTCCAGCGGTAGGCCGGGTGCTCCGGGCGCAGGGACTCGTCGATAATCAGCGCGGCGCCGCCGCCGGAGTGCTTCTGGCCAGGGTAACGCCCGAAGAGGAAGCGGTACTGGACCAGCTTGGCAATGTCGAGGGCCAGCTTCTGGCTGGGGGCAATGATCTCGCTGACCACGCCCAGTTCGTGCGAGCGAACCTCCTTGACCGGCTCGAGCGCTCCCATAACCCCGTTCCGGCCGTAGATGTGATAGACCAGTTGGTAGCCCTCGTCCGAGCGCAGGGCCGGGTAGACCCGCTCGACCCGCTCGCGCACGTCCGCCAGGATGCGATCGAGGTTCTGGATGGCGTTGGGGTCGCGCAGGCCGACAATCGAGAAGGCGCGGTAGCCGACCCGGCCGGCGCCCTCGAGCTTGACCCGGTAGACCGGGTCGGGGATAAAGCGGCTGCCGGTGATCTGGCAGATGCGGTCGGTGACGGCTTCGTAGCGCGCCTCACGCGTATCCAGGACGCCACTGGGAATGGCCTGAGTGTAGGGATCGACCCGCTCGTACATCGAGTGGGCCGCCACCGAGCGGGGGGTGCAGCGCTGCTCGGGATGCATTGGCTCGACCAGCACGCGATCCTCGCGCAGGGTGCCCAGGATGGTTTCCTTGACCATCTCAGGCTCGGCCACCAGCGAGGCACACTCAAGGGCTTTGCCCATGTGGAGGGCCAGCGCGCTGGGGTACCCCTGCCAGATGGGCAGGGCGGCGAAGATGGCGTCGTCGCAGGCCCGCCCGGCCACGACGACGTCCGCGCCCAACTCGAGCGCCCGAATGATCGGCTCGACCCCCATCATGGCCACCACGTGGTCGGTGCGATCGACATCCTCGAGGGTGAGCGAGTCCGCGGAGCCCAGGCCGGGGATGTCCTCTCCCCGGCGGACCCGCTCGCGCAGGGCATCCGGGTCCACATCGGCGTAGATGGTCGCCAGGCGGAAGGGTGCCAGGCGGCGCTCGGCGGCAATCTCCCGGATCAGGGCCAGGAAGAGATCGACCCCCCGGTTGGTGCCGGTGCCGCCGGCCGAGCCGATGATGAGCGGGATCTGGCGCTCGCGGGTCGTGGTCAGGAGCAGCTCCAGGTCCATGCGGTCCCACTCGATGGGATTGTGGGCCACGTCGGCGCCCAGGAATGAGGGGCCGATATCGGCACTGCCGGCGTCGGCCACGACGTAGTGGGGGTCGCGCCTGAGGCCCGTCCGGTAGGAGGCCTCCTGGATGGGCGAGTGCCCGAGGTTTCCGGTAGGGGCGAGTACGCGGAGTTCACGTGCTGTCATCGATGTTCAGGTCTCCTCTTAATGATAGGACTTACGCGGTTGGTGTTGGGGCGTGGCAGCGCTCCGTACCAGCCCCCACCCAAGACTGCTCTTCGTGGGGGAGGGAGACGCACAACGCGCGTCTCCCTCCCCCCACCGCGTACGTCGTGTCAGTGACAGGACGTAGGGAGGGAAACAGCGGTGTGCTGCCTGGAGTGGGGCCGGCCGCTCTGGGAGCGCGGGCGTCCCGCCCGCTAGCGTACCACTGAGAGCGCGGCCCGGATGCTGCTGCCCTGGCACGCCACCAGGACTTACGCGATAGGTTGAGCCGCGAACGAGATATCGGCTTGGAGTGCGCACTGTTGCCCTTTTCTAAATGAATCTGACACACCGGGCGTCTGCCCGGAGCAACCGCCCGGCCGGCCCGGAATGAATTCCAGGGCTGATAGCCACAGTCGGCTGCAGCCGACTGGATGAGAGACGTTCGGGCACAATTGCAATCGTTCTGAAGTTGCTCTTGCCCTTTTCCAATCGACGCTGACGAACCGCGTGCCCGCAGGGGCCCGCCCGGCCGCAGGCCCCCAGCCGCGATTTCCCTGGCCTGTCCGGCCAGGACAGGCAATCGCCC
>DOUV01000066.1 GCA_003520455.1 Chloroflexota bacterium
CGACGAAGCCACCAGCCTGCCCTTCGGCCAGCAGCGCACCCTCGAGATTGCGCGCGCCCTGGCCACCGAGCCGCGGCTGCTCCTGCTCGACGAGCCGGCTGCCGGCCTGAACGCGGCCGAGCGGATGGCGCTTGACGCGCTCCTACGCCGGATTCGGGACGAGATGGGAATCACGATCCTGCTGGTCGANNGAACAGCAGATGCTGGCGATCGGCCGCGCGCTGATGGCCAAGCCGAAGATGATCCTGCTCGACGAACCGTCGATGGGCCTGTCGCCCATGCTGGTCAAGGAAGTCTTCGGCATCATCCGCCAGCTCAACCAGGAACTCGGAATCACGATCCTGCTGGTCGAGCACGACATCGCGCTGGTCATGGACCTGGTGGACGAGGTGATGGTGCTCGACTACGGTGAGAAGATCGCCGATGGCCCGCCGGCCGAGGTCCAGCAAGACCCGCACGTGATTGCCGCCTACCTTGGGGATGAAACGACGAGCTTCGCCTGAGAGCTGGTGAGTGAGTATGGCCCTCTTGGAAGTTGAAAAGATCGATGCCGGATACGGTCATATTGTGGCCCTGCACGGTATCTCGCTGCAGGTGGACCCCGGCGAGATCGTGACGCTCATCGGGCCGAACGGGGCCGGCAAGACGACGCTTCTGCGGGTGATCAGCGGGCTGCTTCCGGCTCGCTCTGGCCGGGTGTACTTTGATGGTCGTGACATCACCTCTCAGCCGGCCGAGGCGCTCGTCGGGATTGGACTCAGCCACGTTCCCGAACACCGCCAAATCTTTGGTGCCCTGAGTGTCTGGGACAATCTAATGCTTGGCGCCTTCACCCGGCGGCGCAGTGGCAAGCACGAACTCCAGCGCGACCTCGACTTCGTCTTCGATCTCTTCCCACGCCTGGCCGAGCGGCGGCCACAGTTGGCCGGGACACTCTCCGGCGGGGAACAACAGATGCTGGCTATCGGGCGGGCGCTGATGGCGCGCCCGCGCCTGCTGCTGCTCGACGAGCCCTCACTGGGCCTGGCGCCACTCTTGGTGCGCGAGCTCTTCCGTGTCATCGGTGAGCTCCGCGACCGCGGGGTGACGATCCTTCTGGTGGAGCAGAATGCTCGCGCTGCTCTGCGGGTCGCCGACCGGGGCTACGTGCTCGAGACCGGCATGATCGTTCTCAGCGGGGTGGCCAGGGCGCTCCACGCCAACCCGCAGGTGCAGCAGAGCTATCTGGGGCGGGTGAAACGGGAAGCGTGAGGCTATCGATAGGTGCGGAAGCTCCGCACCCTGGGACTGTGTTTTCTGTCAATGTAGCAAAGGTGATAGGCCGGAAAGGTGGCACAAGTGCCTTTGCAATGCGCCAGCAGGGCATACACCCTGCCCTTGCTCCCCTTGCCATCTTTGCTATCCTTGCGACTTGCTATTTGCTAGAGGAGGATCCCCATGGCGAAACTCAGGCTTGAGCCCTACATCCGGGACCGCGAGCACGAGTCCATGCCGCGCGATCAGCTGCGCGCCCTGCAAAGCGAACGTCTGGTGGCTGGTGTTCGCCGCGCCTACGAACGCGTTCCGTTCTACCGCCGTAAGTTCGACGAGGCTGGCGTGCATCCCGACGATGTTCGCTCGATTGACGATCTCCCCAAACTTCCGTTCACGCTCAAGAGCGACCTGCGCGACAACTACCCCTTCGGCATGTTCGCAGTGCCGATGGACGAGGTGGTCCGCGTGCACGCCTCCTCGGGCACCACCGGCAAGCCCACCGTTGTGGGCTACACCCGGCGCGACATCGACTTGTGGGCTGAGATGATCGCCCGAGTGATGGCAGCGATCGGGATCCGGCCGGGGCACGTTGTCCAAAACGCGTACGGCTACGGCCTCTTTACCGGCGGGCTCGGCTTCCATTACGGCGCGGAACACCTGGGTGCCACCGTTGTCCCCGTTTCGGGCGGCAACACCAAGCGCCAGCTCATGCTGATGCAGGACTTCGGCAGTGCGGTGATCCTGTGCACCCCGAGCTACGCGCTGTTGATGAGTGAAATTGCCGCTGAAGAGGGGATTGACCTGCACGACCTGCCGGTGGCGGCCGGCGTTTTCGGTGCTGAGCCGTGGAGCCACCAGATGCGCGCCGACATCGAGGCGCGCTGGGGCATCCAGGCTTACGACACCTACGGCCTGAGCGAGATCATCGGCCCGGGCGTGGCCCATGAATGCCATCTAAAAACCGGCTTGCACATCTACGAGGACCACTTCATCGCCGAGGTCATCGACCCCGAAACCGGCGTGCCGTTGCCGGAGGACGAGCCGGGTGAACTGGTCTTCACGGCTATCACCAAAGAAGCGCTGCCGATGATCCGCTACCGCACCCGCGACCGCACGCGTCTCTTCCGGGAGCCGTGTGCCTGCGGTCGGACGCTGACGCGGATGGAGAAGGTCACTGGCCGCACCGACGACATGATCATCGTGCGGGGGGTCAACGTCTTCCCCAGTCAGATCGAGAGTGTTTTGCTCCAGTTCGACGGAGTGGAGCCACACTACCAGATCGTGGTCGATCGCGATGCCGATCAGGTTGATGACCTCGAAGTGTGGGTTGAGGTTCCGGAAGCGATGCAACACGATGAGGGCCACCTCATCCAACTCGAGAGCCGGCTGACCTACGAGATCACCAGCACACTTGGGATCCGCGTCCAGTTGAAGCTGGTCCCGACGAAGACGATCCCGCGGAGCGAGGGCAAAGCCCAACGGGTGGTTGACAGGCGCCAGTTGTAGAGCATCGATCAGTCCGATTGGCTCAAAATGGTTGGAGAGATTGGGGAGGAGAGATTGGAGATGGCTGGTCCATGCACGGCTTTCTCAACAGGAGTGCCTGATCCGTGACGGAATCGTAGATGCATCAGACAGCTTCTTTCACAACGCATGCCGGGATCAGGAAAGAGAGTCGCCGGGAATGGAAGGTCGATCTCGGCACATGGATCGCTCGTTAAGAATCTCTACTCTCCAGGAAGGATTCCCCAATGACCGATATGCTCGTCCGCACCACCCGCCACGCCGAGGTCGGCCTGACCGACGAGCAGGTGTGGCGGATGTACCGCTTCATGCGCCTGGCCCGGCTGCTCGACGATCGGATGTGGCTGCTCAATCGCCAGGGGGTCGGCCACTTCGCCGTGCCCGGCAACGGCCACGAAGCCGTCGCCGTCGGCTATGCGATGGCCCTGCGACCGGGCCACGACTGGCTGGCACCGCACTACCGCGACCTGGCGGGGCTGCTCCTCATCGGTATGACGCCCGAAGAGGTCATGCACAATTACTTCGCCACGGCCGCAGACGTGGCCGGCGCCGGCCGCCAAAACTATGCGCACTGGGGCCATCGCCCGTTGCGAATCAAAACCCTCTCGAGCCCGCAGGGTCCGCACGTTCCCCACGGTGTTGGTATTGCCCACGCCTGCAAGCTTCGCACGCTCGATGAGGTCGTGTGGATCGGCTACGGTGACGGGACCAGCTCCAAGGGCGACGTCCACGAGGCGCTGAACTTCGCGGCGATCCACAAGCTCCCCTGCGTTTTCTGCTGCGAGAACAACGGGTATGCAATCAGTGTCGATCAGAAGCATCAGATGGCCGTTGAGAATGTGGCCGACCGCGCGGTGGGCTACGGGATCCCCGGTGTCGTCGTGGATGGCACTGACCCGCTGGCCGTATTCGCCGTGGCGATCGAGGCCATCGCCCGTGCGCGCCGCGGGGAGGGGCCGAGCCTGATCGAGGCCAAGTGTATCCGCCTCCTACCACATACCTCCAACGACGACGACCGCCACTATCGCTCGAAGGAGGAGTTGGCCGCGGACCGCGCCCGGGATCCCATCGATCGCTTCCGTCAGTACCTCATCAGCGTGGGGCTCAACGACGAGGAGCGCGAGGCCGGGCTGCAGCACGAGCTCGACCGGCTGGTTGAGGCCGCCGCCGCGGTTGCGCGTCAGAGTCCCGCGGCCCCGGGCGCCGATGGGCGTTGCCACGTCTACGCCGACGACAGTCTGGTTGACGAGCAAGGCTTCTACCGCTAACGAGAGAGGCGACGCGTTCGGTGGATCGGAGCAGATGTTGGGTTGCATAGGGCGCGATGAAGGTGGAGAGCGAACCGGCGCACCTGAATGGCGCCCTCCTTTGCGCCCCGCGCGCCGTGATTTGTAGGGAGCGAAAAGGAGTTTGTCCCTGTGGAGCGTGTGGAACTGGAAACGATGCGCCTGGAGAAGGATGGCAAGCTGGCCTGGGTGACCTTCACCCGCATCCGCTATCTCAACGCGATGAACAATCAGGCGACCATCGACATCAATACAATCGCCGACGATCTCTACGCCGATCCCAACATTCGCATGGTGATTATCCGCGGTGAGGGCCGGGCCTTCTCCACCGGCATCGATCTCAAACAACTGGCGGCCGACGAGATCGGGATGATCTACCATCATCGCTGGGAGCGAGCCCTCCGCCGCTTCGAGACGATGGAGACGCTCGTCATCGTGGGGATGCACGGCTACTGCCTGGGCGGTGCGCTGCAACTGGCCCTGGCCTGCGATATCCGGGTTAGTACCCCCAACTGCCAGATCGGCCTGCCCGCGATCAAAGAGTCGCTCATCCCGGGGCTCAGCACGTGGCGGTTGCCAAAGTATGTGGGGTGGGGGCGCGCCAAAAAGCTGATCCTTGGCGGCGAGAATATCGGCGGCGAGGAGGCCCTGCGCATCGGTCTGGTGGACCACCTGGTGGATGGCGAGAACTTCTGGGACAACCTGGACGCCATCGCGCGTGAGTACATGCGGGCCAACTCCCTGGGGACCCGGATGAGCAAACTCCTGATCAATGAGGCCTTCGACCGCCCCTATGACTCCGTATTGCACTACTACTTCACCGTCCAGGAGCGGGCCCAGTTCTCGCCTGACGGCGAGGAAGGCAAGCGCGCCTATCGCGAGGGCCGCGACCCGGTGTGGGAGTAACGGCGTTCGTGGTCTCTTTGGGCGCGGCGGCCGGGCGGTAACATTTCAGTCGCGTAGCGAATGGACCGCCGATCACGCGAATACCTGCTGATGGCCGCGGACCAGGAGCGAATCCTGGCATCTCTCTGCGCCGGGCGACGTGTGCTTGCGGGGAAAGGCTGTTCAGCTTTCTCTGGATCCTGGGGACGTCCATCACTCGGAACTACAATGGCCCTGCTCTCTGGCAGGGCCATTGTTACCGTACGACTAGAGAACAACTCCCGTGCCATTTCTCACCCCGGTCCGTACTTTCGCATCACCTTTTCGCTGACGTCGCCAACGTCATAGCCAGTGGCGTAGAGCCAGTGCCTGGCGCCCTCGGGGCTGATATACTTGAACCGTTTGGCGAGCTCTTTGGTCGTCCCGCTCAAGCCTGCTTCCTGGAACGTCTCGTCCACCCACCGGCCGAAGGAACCATACTCGGCCGCGACCTGCTGCATGACCTGCGCGTTGTCCACCACAGCCTGGAGTTTGGCCTTGTAGCGGATCACGCTGTCGTCATGCGCCAGTCGCTCGACATCGGCCGGTGTCATCTCGGCCACCCGGTCCACGTCGAAGTTGTGGAAGGCGCGTTGGAAGCCCTTCCACTTGCTGTCCACTACTTGACGGTTGAGCCCACCCATGAAGATAATCTTAGTGGCAGTCGCCAGGTAACCGGCATCACTCTGAGGTTTCGTTGGATGCATCATGGTACTTTTCCCTCCCGTTGTTGACCGGGCAGACCGCGAGCGACGATAGCTGCCGCCGGCTACACCCGCAGGTGCGTTTCCGTTCCGTCTGGGTCGTCGGCTCCTATCCTACCATGTCACCGGCGCTGTGCCAACAGGCAAGCAGGCGCGAGCGCGGTGCTTGCTCCGCACCAGCTGGCATAACTCATTCCTATGAAACTCCGGTAGTGTCCCTCAACTGCCTTG
>DOUV01000064.1 GCA_003520455.1 Chloroflexota bacterium
CGAGCCGGAGCAGCCAACGTACCACCGCGACGTAGACCGGCCGCTCGAACTTCTGATAGTAGCGGAGCCGGCTCCGCCAGAGCGCCACGAACATCGCCTCGCGGAACTGGCGGGTGCTTTGCCCCTCGTGATGGACTACGACCGCCGCCGGGACGACCTTAACCGCCCACCCCGCACGCTTGAGACGCCGGCACCAGTCCAACTCCTCAGCGTACATGAAATAGTGCTCGTCCAGCAGCCCCACCTGGGCCACCGCCTCACCGCGCACCATCAGCGCCGCCCCGAGCAACATGTCGACGGCGAATGGGCAACCAGCCGTGTAGGCGGCGCGGGCGTAGCGACCGTTCAGAGAGCTCTCTAGCAGGCGCGGGTGGCCGGGGAACAGGTCGAAAACGATCTGGAACAGTCCGGGGAAGGCAAAGGCGGCGTGTTGGAACCGGCCGTCGCCGTAGCGCAGACTGGGGCCAACAGCACCGATGCGGGGATTGGCCCGCAGATGGGCGAGCAAGCGGGCCGGCGTGTCCGCGACGACCTCGGTGTCGGGATTGAGGAGCCAGACCGCAAAGGGTCGTTCGGCCGCCGCGCCCCGATGGCCGAACCCGAGGGTGCGCAGGGCCTCGTTGTTCCCGCGAGCAAATCCCAGGTTCGCGCCAGGTTCAAGCAACCGCACGGCCGGAAACTCGGCCCGCACCATCGCGGCACTGCCATCGCTGCTGGCGTTGTCCACCACCAGCACCTCGGCCTCACACCCACAGGCGACCAGGCTTGCCTGCAGCGAGCGCAGGCAACTCGCCAACAACGCGCGCACATTGTAGCTCACGATGATGACAGCCAGGTCCATAGTCGGTAATAGGCGGGAGAGACGCCCCGGCGGGGCGTCTGTACACGTTGCAAGTTAGCAGATTGTTGATTGTAGACCCAACCTTCAACCTGCAACCGTTATCTGGCGATACGATCCACAGTGATATAGGTCCACCCGACGCGGTCGGCCACGTTCTCGACGTCTTCGTGAATCAAGCCAACCCAAAAGGCCGGCGCCTCACGCGGCGGTGCTTTGACGAGCGTGAGCGTGCCAGTGATGGTGACCGTCTGGCCGGGCATGAGGTACTTGTGCCCATCAATCACGGTCAATTCGTCGTCGCGACCGAGCTGCCAGCGGAAGGGGTAGCTGAAGCCGTTCGCGGTGTAGCTGCCCTCGTAGTCCAACCCGATTCGGAAGGCGCCGCTCTCGATCGGCTCGTCGAAGGCGTTGTAGTTCTGATCGGAGGTGTAGGTTGTGCCTGGCTCGGGTCCGTGGGTACGGATGGGAACATCGCCGCTATTTTGAACGGTGGCAGTGAAGGTCAGAGTATCGCCCACGCGCAGGACGGTCGTGCTGAAGCTGGCATCGTTCCTCACGATCTGCGCCCGCGGGATGCCCCCCTGGTCGATCCGCAGCGCTGCCGTCTGGCGGTCCTTGTTGCCCACCTGATCGGTTGCCTCGACGACAACCGTGTAGTCACCGTCGGGTGGCGGCTCCGCACCCAGGTCAACGCCCCCATCGAAGTCGTGGATGTGGTAGCCGGCAGCAGTCGCATCCCGAATTTGGTCTTCGGGAATGGCCCACTCACGGCCATCCGGCCCCACCAGCTTGATGGTCAGGCGCTCGGCCGCCTTGACCAACGAGTAGCTGATCTTGACATGGTCGCCAACGCCGTCGCGGTTCGGCGTGAAGACCGGCGGTGCCACCATCAGGTTCTCGATAGCAGGCACTTGCGAGTCCCCGTTGGTAATCGTCAGGGTGCTGGTGACAGCGCTCGCCTGGCCGCCCGAGAGCGGCTCGGCCTGCACCACCAACGTGTACGTTCCATCGGGCAACACGCGGTTGTCCACACCGCCCCAGAACCAACTCTCGTAGTCGTTGCCGGCCGAGCGGCGCTCGTGATCGCGCCAGAAACGTTTTTGTCCCGCGCGATCCTCGAGCCAGATCGAGACCAGGGCAGGCCCGCCGAGCTTGTAGCGGATAACGGCGATGTCGTCGTGGCCGTCGGCGTTGGGCGAGATCGTCGTCGGCGCAACCGAGACATTAAACAGGAGCGGGCGGCCCAGGCTGCAGCCGGGCAAAAACATCGCGACGAGCAGTAGGCCCGCCGCAAGGAGGGGCGTCTGGGCCGCCTGCCCTCTGCATGACGGCCGCGCCCCTACGCGATTCGTGGAGATCAATGCAGTCGCCTCCAGGCGATGAGATTGCGGCTGCAAGTATACCACCCCGGGCGAGGTCGCCCAAACCGGCCCGAGAATCCGACACGAAGACGAAACGCCACGCGCTACTCCCCAATCTCGACAACGGTCTCGAGGAGCACGCGGCGGTTGGCGCGATCCGCCCCGCTCCCCTCGACCGGCAGCCGCGACCCGGAGCCACCGGCCGGGTCGTACCACCCGACTTCCAGGCGGTAGCGCCCGGGAGCCAGTCCGGCCGGAAGAGCCAGGCTGAAACGCTGGGTGACAAACTCGTCCGCCACCCAACCATCCGTCGGGCGCGCGGGCGGCTCATCGCGACCGGCCACCAGGCGGCCCTCGGTATTCAAGAGGTGAACGAAGGCCTTCAACGAACGCTCGCTTGGCCCAAGCGCCTGCCAGAAGAGCGTGACCCCCAGCGGCCGGTCGGGCTCGACGGGTGTGAGGTCGTAACCGACCAGACGGGACACCTCACCGAAGGTCGCCGTCTGGGGATGGCTGGGCGCGGGGGGCGTAAACTCGTGGGTGCCCGGCGCGACGGCCAGTGTCGCGAGCACAAGCGGCGGAACCGCAGGATTCTCCGCCGGATCGAGCCAGGCAATCAACTCGACCGGCCCCACGCCTGCCGTGCTTGGCAGCCGTAGCGCAGCCTGGGTGAGCACCATCTCCCCTGCCCGCCAACGACTCGTCGGCCAGGCCGGACCGCCTGGGGCCAGCCCCAGCGGCTCGGGCAACACG
>DOUV01000773.1 GCA_003520455.1 Chloroflexota bacterium
GGCCTGATCCAGGATACGGGTGATGGCCTGCGCCACCTCACCTCCCGTCGCGCCCGGCCGCAAGCGGCCTTCGGCCTGGGTCAGGGCGGCAGCACACAGATCAAACGCGCGTTGAATCTCGACGGAGGGGCGCCCCAGGGAAAAGACGCGGATAGTCTGCGTCCAGAAGCCCCCCGGCCCGGCCGGTTCGATCGAGAAACGCACGAGGTCGCCCGGCTGCAACGCCCGCGCCGCCGGCACAGCCGCGGGCGCTCGCGCCCCTGTGCTTCCGAGGAGAAAGAAATGCTCGGCTCCCTCGGAGAAGAGCTCGGCTGCGGCGCGAGCAAACAGCGCGTTTTCGGGTGAATCTGTCTGAAGCGTCGCAGGTAGTGCCGACAGGGCGGCATCGGCCAGCACTACCGATCGTCGCATCTGGTCAATCTCGTCCGATGTCTTCACCGCGCGCATCAGACGAAAGGGAGCGCTGACGGATACGAAACGCATTCCCGGCGGGGCACCCGCGTCGTGGAGGTTGAGTGCGCCGGGCAAATCCTCAAATCCCGCGAGGCCAACCGTCACCTTCCCGGCTGCCATCTCCTTGATTGTCTCCAGGGCGCTGGCCGCCAGATGAGGAACGGCTTTGATCGTGGTTGTCCAGGCGGTGGTCTCAGCCCAGTTCTTTTGAAACGATCCTGAGGGGACCAGCAGAACCGGATCGCCATCCGGCCCCAGCAGCGCCAGACTGACACCAAACACGGTGGCGTAACCGGTGAGGAAGCGCACGTTGCCCTGGCTCGCGATGGAATCGGTTGAGCCCACAACCAGGACGTCGAGCTGCTGTTCCGCCATAAAGCGGCGGGCCCGCGCGATTCGAGATGCTTTGGTTTGATCTGGTGCCATCCCGGGTCACCTCCGCGGACGCTGTACGGACTCGCATGAGGAACAAGGTCGCTGAGGGCCATACGCCCACCAGCTTTCAAGCTGCCGCTTGATACCAGACCCTGGCGGCTCAGCCCGCGCGCGGTAGCGCGTCGCTCTCGTGCGGCAACTCTCCCCAGGCCTGGTCGAGATGGGCCTGCATCGCTGCCCGGGCCCCGGCGGCGTTGCCGGCTTTGATCTGCTCGAGAAGCAGGCGGTGAAACGTTTGGGCCCGCTCACCCGCCCCAGGATTCTGCACAAACCGCAGCCGGGCTTCTTGAAGAAGATCGATGACCGGGTAAATCACGAGGAGGAACAGGTTGTTGCCTGTTGCATCGGCCAGAGTGGAGTGAAAGTCGAGATCGGCCTGGATGTATGCGGTCGGATCGTTCAGGGCCGCATCCATGCGCGCAACGGCTTCCTCGAGCTTCGCAATATGCTCGGGTCTGGCGTGCAGGGCAGCAAGTGCGGCAATCGGTGGCTCTACCGCCTCGCGCAACTGATGAAGATGCCGAATGGACTGGTCACTACGCTCGGCCGAGATTTTGAGGGGGACCGCCAGGACATCGGCGGCGACTTCGGCGATAAAGGTGCCGATCCCCGGTTTCACGACAATGATTCCCCAGGCTTCCAGAAGTTTGAGAGCCTCGCGGAGCGCCGTCCGGCTGACTCCCAGTAACTCTCCAAGCTCATCCAGGGGTGGTAGCCGGCTGCCAACGCGAAGCTGGCGGCTGCTCACGAGGTCGAGAATCTGCCGCGCAATCTGATCGGGTAAATTCCTTCCGGTTCGCACCGGTGCGTAAATCAACTCTTCTGCCACGTGATTATCTCCGGATAGTAATACAAGTCGTAGGAGTGCAACGGAGGTAACAGTCCCTGCACGATGCCGAGCGCGAAAACTCCTTTCACAGGACGAAATCAGGAGCGGGCTCGCAGCCACGTCAACGCAAGTTGGCGTGGTTTGGGTGGTATCCCAGGCGCAGGGAGATTTCAGTCGCGGTCTGTTTGATGGCGTCTGCCATCTCTTGCTCCAGCGCCGGTCCGATTCGGCTGTCCGGCGCCGACAGGCTGACGGCGGCGACGACTCGCCCGCGCTGATCAAAAATAGGGGCGCCGATGCAACAAGCGCCCTCCTCGTTTTCGCCCCGATCCACCGAGAAGCCGCGCGCGCGTGTTTCGATGAGGTCACGTTTGAGTGCCTCCATTGTGGTAAGCGTGCGCAAGGTCCGTGGGATCAACGTGGGCGGGAGGTGCGCTGCCCAGTGCTCCTCAGGGAGAAAAGCCAGAAGCGCCTTGCCCAGGGCAGTGGAATAGAGAGGGTCGCGGCCACCCAACGCCGCCAACATTCTTAACGAGTGCCGGCTCTCGACGATCTCCAGGTACACCACCTCGTGCCCGGCCAGAATCCCCAGATTGACCGTTTCGTTGAACCGATCGCGCAGCGCCTCCATATGAGAGACCGCAGCAGCACGAGTATCAATCTGTTCCCGAGTGGCCTGCCCTAATTCCCACAGGCGGAGACCGGGCTGGTAGAGGTCCCGTTCCGGATCGTGGGCGACAAGGCCGCAGACCTGGAGAGTGTAGAGATAGCGAAACACAGTTGTCTTGGGCAGGCCGACCCGCCGGCAGATCTCGCTCAGCCGGAGAGGCTGATCTGCCTCTGCCAGACAAAGAAGCACCTGAATTGCCTTGTAGACCGGCTTCACGGTGTAGTTGTTCGACATTCCGGGAAACCTTCTGATACCCGATTTTGTTTCATCAAGCGAAACAAGAGTCCCTTGACAAGAAACAGAAAGCCTTGTAGTGTGACTACATCCACCTCTTTCGTTGGCCAAGAGAGAGCGTTGACAGAACCGGGCAGTCGGCGTATACTGGTAAGCAGAAGAGGTATGAAGTCTTACGTATGAATTCATACTACACTGGCCGACGGCCTTTTGTCAACTGCAACTCGAGAAGCAATACGCCGGACGTCCCGACGCCGGGAGGCCGGCGCCTCAATTACCTGTTGGGTCGTTGCCCGCATCGCATCCTCATCACTTGATTTGACAATCGGCCCATCGAACGTGGGGGCTGGAATACGCGCCAGTCCGGCGCCGGAGGCGCGTGGTTTCGGAGACTTCTGAACGCTTCCGGGACTTCCGAAGTCTGGCGCCTTGACCGGCGCTCTCGCATGCTCGTTCGTAACGATCGTCTGTTTTCAGGGCGTATCTCACTTTCTGTATAAGAGGTGCGTAAGCGCCATTTATACAGAAATATGAACACATCATCTCTGTTATTCCGGTTCCCCGTCGCCAGGGTCGATCGTTAGCCAGCCGGTTCGATCCTTCTGGCGGCTCATCGCAAGCCCCTTCAATGCGGTCCTTAGAAATCGTAGAGCGAGACAGTATCTCCCCGTCGAGACCTCTGTCACACTTGCCGCCGAAACCATCGTGAATCCATCCACCCCACTGGGGTGCTCACGCGCTTCTGAAAGGAGCCCGAATTGTCGACAGCCGAGGCGCGCACGCGAGTTGCCGCGCTCCAACAGGAAGCAGAGTGCTATCTTCCCGGGGGCGTCTCAGCTGGCGGGCGCTTTAACCCATCCCTGGGCCACTCGCTGTACCTCGCGCGTGCGGAGGGTGCCTGGATCTACGACCTCGACGGAAAAGCGTACATCGATTTCAACCTCTCCCACGGTGCCACATTTCTGGGACACAACCACCCGGCGATCCGGCAGGCCATCCAACGGGCGCTGGAGGTTGGCATCATCGCCGGATATGAAACCGAGGAGACCACCCGGCTTGCCCGGACCATCGTAGAGATCATCCCCTGCGCCGAAATGGTGCGATTGGCCAACTCTGGGACGGAGGGGACAATGCTCGCGATCCGTCTGGCGCGCGCCTCCACCGGGAAGAAGAAGATTCTAAAGTTCTGGGGGCACTTTCACGGCTTGCACGACTACGTGATGTACAACGCCCATTCGCCTCTCGTCCCCCTGGCAGCGGGCGGCGCCGTGCCTCTCCACCGCGAGTCGGCCGGGATCCCGGATGAGCTGGATTCACTCGTCGTTGTTGTTCCCTGGAGGGATGAGACGGCGCTTGAAGCAGTCCTTGCGGCCGAGGCGAACGAGATCGCGGCCATCATCATGGAGCCGATCAATTACAATTCCGGCTGCATCGTCGCCGACCGGCCTTACATGCAGTTCGTCCGAGATATTGCCGACAGGTACGGCATCGTGCTGATCTACGATGAGGTGCTGTCGGCGTTCCGAACCGGGGTGGCCTGCGCGCAGGGCTATTACGGCGTCACGCCCGACCTGTGCGTGATCAGCAAGGCTCTGGCGAATGGGATGCCGATTGCCGTGGTTGCCGGGCGGGCCGACCTGCTTCGCCAGGCGATGCCTGTTGGGAATGTCACCCACAGCGGCACCTATTGCGGGAATCTCCTCTCAGTGGTGGCGGCCAACGCCGTGCTGCACGAGATCCGGCAGGAAGGCTTTTATGACCGCATCGGCGCTGTGGCGGATACGCTCTACCGAGAGTTGGCAGCCCTCTTCGAGCGCTACGGCATCCCGGCGCGGGTGCAAGGGCTCGGGGCGCGGTTCGGTCTCTTCTTCGGGTTCACGGGCGAGGTCCAGACCTTCGCGGATACGTTGCAGCACGACGGCGCTCTGGCGGCAGAATTTTTGCAGGCCGCCGCGCGGCGCGGCGTCTATTTTCACAGCTACGGCAATCTGGCGACGGGACACCACGGCTTCTCCGCCGCCCATACTCCCGTGGTGATTGACGACGCATTGAATCGGATCGAGAGTGCGCTTGGTGACATGCGGTCTGGTGTGGGCGCGGTGAGCTCGCCCTTCCCCAACTCGCCGCGTCAGAGGGCAATCGAAGAAGGAGGAAGTCAATGGCCTGAATGACAGGGGTTTGATCTGGAGATTGAAGACGACTTCGAGCAGCCGTCCACTCTATCGGAACTGCCTAAAGGAGGATGAAGGTGGTGCAACGGCGAAACCTGCTGGCTATTAGTGTGCTCCTGCTTCTCACCGCGCTCTTGATCGTGGCCTGCAACACGGCTCAACCGCAAACGGTGGAGAAGGTTGTCGAACGGACGGTGGTCGTCGAGAAACAGGTCACCGCGGTGGTCGAGAAAGAGGTCACGACCGTCGTCGAGAAAGAAGTCGCTGTTGTGGTCACGGCGACGCCGGAACCGACCGAGGCACCGCCGTCCGAGCCGGTGCCAGGTGGGACGCTGCGCGTCGGCATGATCCAAGATATCCCCGACTTTGACGCCTACAGCCGCAACTTCTTCTACTGGCCCATCGCCCGCAATATCTACGACACCCTGATTCGCTACGACCATTCTCTGAATCCCCAGCCGCAACTCGCCGAGTCGTGGGAGATTGCCGACGATGGCCTCTCGATCACCCTGCACCTGCGCGAGGGCGTCAAGTTCCACGATGGCAGTGATTTCACCTCGGCAGCCGTTGCGGCGAACCTGGAACGCGCGACCGATGCGGCCCGGGGTGTGCACCAGTATAACGCCAACCGCAACGTCGAATCTTGGGAGACACCGGACGACTATACTGTCGTCATCAAGTACAGTAAGCCGACTCCCGCCGGCCTGATGCTGGATGCATTGGATCAGTTACCGATCATCTCCCCGGAGACCCTCGACACGGAAACATTGAAAACCAAGGCCATCGGCACCGGCCCGTTCATGGTGGCCGAGAAAGTCCCCGGGGACCACGTCACGCTCAAGCGATTCGATGGCTACTGGAAAGAGGGGCTGCCCTATCTGGATGAGATCATCCTCAAGCCCTTCACCGATCCAGACGCGATGGTGCTTGCGCTTGAGGCCGGCACCCTCGACTTTATCCAGGACACCCCCTACAAGGACGTCAGGCGGTTGGAGAACAGTCTTGTCGTCAATCGCGGACAAGCAGGAGCGCTCTATTACAACCTCTACCTGAACGTCTACAAGGAGCCGTTTACCAACAAGCTGGTGCGTCAGGCGATCCAGTACGCCCTCGACCGGGAGACCATTGTGGGCCAGGCCCTCTTCGGCGTCGGCGAGGTGAAGTGGACCGCGTGGCCGGAGTACTCCGTCGCGTGGGATGACAAGTGGAAGAACTATTACCCGTATGACCTTGAGAAGGCCAAAGCATTGATCACTGAGGCAGGCTATCCCGACGGCTTCGAGACTGCCATCACTGTTCTCGCCGGCAACCCGGACATGGTGGCCATTGCCGAGATCCTCCAGGCGGACCTGCTCACTATCGGCGTCAAGACCCAGATTCTCGTGCTGGATACGGGGACCTACTACGACTGGCACCTCAGTGGAAATTACCCCGGCATCCACATCAGCTTTGGTGCCAATTCTAACAAGTACCCGGCCGCCCAGTTCACCGGGAGCCACTACCGGGTCGAGAACAACGTGCTCCTGAAGCCCGACGGGTTCTGGCCGGAAGCCTATGTCGAGAACGTCAAGCTGGGTGAAGAGACCCTTGACCCCGAGGAGCAGCATCAGGCCTACGTGGCCGCCACAGAGGCGATGCTCGACGAGTCCTGGGTCATCGAGTACTCCTGGAAATTCCTGGTCTTTACCCATCACCCCTATGTGCAGGGGTTCGACTACACCGTAGAAAGTATGCCACTGTTCGAAGCGGTCTGGCTCGCCAAGTAGACGCAACTCCAGGAGCCTGCGCGTCGGGGTGGCGCGGTGATAGCCACCCTGACGGCTCTGCTCAGGAACATCGGTCTTGCCGTCCGGTGGCCGGAGGTGAAGCCGCCGGCCACCGGACGGCAAACAAGGACATCACGTGGGGAGCGGGGGGAGTCCTCGCACCCCCACGGCCAGGACGACTTGACCGCCCCCCTGGGGGCGCCGGATCATGGGCAAGTTCCGCCTCGTGGAGATGGAGAGAGGAGGATCCGAGTGAACGTCTTGCGGGGGAGCGATTTGCTCCAGTTCGAGGAATTAGGATACGTCGTGGTAGAGGGGATCTTCGACCCTGAGGAGGACTTTCAACCGGTAGTCGAAGAGTATGAAGAGTTGCTGGATACTCTCGCGACGCGCTGGGTGGATGAGGGCTCCCTCTCGTCCTCCTACCGTGGCCTGCCTTTCGAAGAGCGACTGCTCCGCATCCTCGCTGAGTCTGGCCCGGCGTACTCCCCGCAATACCTGGACATCTCGTTGCCCCAGGCCGAGATCACCGAAGAGACGCCCATGCACCACGGTCCCGCCGTCTTCAACTTGCTGCGCACCCCGCGCTTGTTGGACGCCGTGGAGGATTTGATCGGCCCGGAGATCTTCAGCAATCCGGTCCAGCATGTGAGGATCAAGCCGCCCGAGCACTTGATCCCCTCGGACAAGCGGCACCCACTCTCGACCAGAACACAGTGGCACCAGGATCTCGGCGTCATCGACCCCGAGGCCGACGGCGCGAACATCCTCACCGTCTGGCTTCCATTGACGGAGGCGACCGTCGAGAACGGCTGCCTGGTGGTAGAGCCGCGGAGCCACAAGGGTGAGTTGGTCGCACACTGCACTCTCGACGAGTACAAAGGGCTATTTGGGATTCCGGAGCGCTACCTTGGTCCTGAACAGGTCCCGCTCCCGATGAAGCCTGGTGATGTCCTCTTCATGCACAAGAAAACCAAGCACGCCTCGCTGCCGAACGTGAGCGACGCGATTCGCTGGAGCTTTGACCTGCGATATCAGCCGATTGGGGAGCCGACCGGCCGCCCGTGGTTCCCGGGCTTCGTCGCGCGCAGCCGCGCCCATCCCGAATGGGAACTTACCGACCCGGCCGCATGGGCGCAGCGGTGGCGCGACGCTCGCACCGCGCTGGCCTCCTCGCAGAATCCGAAGTTCAACCGCTGGAAAGAGGACGATCCTCGTTGCGCTTGAGGCGCCGAGACTGGAAGCGTGAGAGCAAGGTGACGCTGTGAGTCAATACATCCTGCGCCGCATTCTGCAGGCGATCCCTGTTCTGTTTTTCGTCTCCATTGCCGTCTTCCTGATGATTCGCCTGATCCCTGGCGACCCTGCCCATGCCATCCTGGGAGATCAGGCACTCCCCGATCAGGTGAAATTGCTGAATCGGCAAATGGGATTGGATCAGCCGCTACACATCCAATACATTGGGTGGCTGGGGAGGGCGGTGCGCGGCGACTTTGGTGAGTCGTTGATCAACGACTTCGAAGTGATGAGGATGATTCGTTTGAAGGCGCCGGCCAGCATTGAGCTGGCGCTTGCAAGCGTGCTGGTCGCTCTGGTGATCGCCGTGCCAACGGGAACGATCTCGGCCTTTCGCCCCCGATCCTGGCTCTCGAGCGCCATCTCGTTCTTCAACGCGGTTTTCTATGCCGTGCCGACCTTCTGGCTGGCGATCCTGCTTGGGATTCTCTTCGGTCTCAAGCTGGGATGGCTCCCGCCATCCGGCCACGTTCCCCTGACCGAAGACCCGGCGCGGTTCTTTCGCTTTCTCATCCTTCCGGCGCTGACTCTTGGCGTCTGGCTCTCCACCGTGCTAAGTCGCTTCCTGCGCACGGCCCTCCTGGAAGTCTTGAACCAGGATTACATCCGCACCGCGCGGGCGAAGGGATTGTATGAACGCGTGATAATCTTCAGGCACGCGCTGCCAAACGCGATGATCTCGATGGTGACCGTGCTCGGGTTGCTCCTCGCGAGCCTCTTGGGCGGCGCGGTCGTCACGGAGGCTGTCTTCGACTGGCCGGGCCTTGGCCGTACGCTCCTTGATGCGATCCTGAAACGAGATTACACGATGGTGCAGGGCATCGTGCTGCTGATCGCGTTCTTCTTTGTCATGGTGAACCTTCTCACTGACATCCTCTACGCGTTTCTCGACCCTCGAATCCACTACCAGTAGAGATAGTTCGTGCGAGCAGTGCGATTGCGAGCAGTAAGGATCCGCCAATGACCTCAATAACCGGCCGAGTGACTCCCTTTCCCAGCTACGCCGGCCTCCGCGAAAGTAGCCTGCTGCTGCGAACGGTTGCGCAGATCACCCGCAACCGGCTGGCGACGGCGTCCTTCGGCTTCGTGCTGCTGCTGGTTCTTGTGGCGCTCCTCGCCCCGGTGATAACACCCTACGACCCGCTCGCGCTCGATAAGAAGGCCAACCTCCAGGCGCCGTCGTTTGACCATCCACTCGGAACGGACCAGCGCGGCCGAGATATTTTCAGCCGGTTGATTTACGCCTCGCGTATCTCTCTCAGTGTCGGGATAGTTGCCGTGTTGCTCTCGACCGTCGTGGGGGTACCGGTTGGCCTGATGGCCGGCTACTTCCGTGGAACGACCGATACGATTCTCATGCGGATTCTGGATGCGCTGCTGGCCTTTCCGCCCATTCTCCTTGCCATGGCAATCGTGACCATCATTGGGCCAGGCTCCACGAATGCAATGGTCGCCGTGGCCGTGACGGGTATCCCGACCTTCGCGCGGCTGGCGCGCGCCAGCACGCTCTCGCAAGTCGAGCTCGACTACGTTACGGCGGCGCGCGCGATCGGCGCCGGCCCGTGGCGCATCATCTTCCGTTCGATCCTACCCAACGCGTTCGCGCCGGTCCTGGTCCAGATGTCGCTGGCTGTCGCCTACGCCATCCTGCTGGAAGCCGCGCTCAGCTTCTTTGGCCTGGGGACGCAGCCGCCGACTCCGTCCTGGGGTGCAATGTTGAGCGAGGCGCGCGGCTACCTCCACCTTGCGCCGTGGTACGCGATTGCACCTGGTGTGATCATCACTCTGCTCGTTCTGGCCCTCAATACCTTCACCGACGGGCTGCGCGACGCGCTTGATCCCTCCCACCAACATTGAGGTTGTGACCAGGTTCATGAAAATCTCGGGCATCAACGTTTTTACAGTTCAGGCCAGATGGCGCAACTGGGTCTTTGTTCAAGTAGAAACCGACGAGGGCGTGACGGGCATTGGCGAGTCCACCCTCGAAGGCAAGGCCGCGACTGTTGAGGGCGCGATTCTTGACTTGAAGATGGACCTGCTCGGTGAGAATCCGCAGGACGTGGAGCGACTGTGGCAGAAAGTGTTCTACCACGCGGCGTGGCACGGCTCGGCGCTCTACTCCGCCTGGAGCGGCATCGAGATGGCCCTGTGGGACATCAAGGGGAAAGTGCTGGGGACCCCGGTCTACAATCTTCTGGGTGGGCGGTGTCGGGATACGGTTCGTCTGTACGCCAACCTCTGGTACGTGGGCGCCGAGACGCCGGACGAGTACGCGGAGAAAGCGCGCGCGATTGTGGGGCGCGGCTTCACGGCGCTCAAGTGGGAAGCTTTTGGTGCCGGCTATGCCGGGGTCGAGGCAGCGACGATCCGGCGAACGGTCGAGCGCGTGCGCGCCGTGCGGGACGTCGTCGGCGAAGACGTGGACATTATGATTGACGTCGGCGGCCGGTTTGTCCCTGAAGCGGCGATCAAGCTTGGCCGGGCTCTGGAACAGTTTGCGCCGTTCTGGTATGAAGAGCCGGTCCACTGGAGCGGAATGGATGCGCTGGCGAAAGTGGCTGGGAAAGTGAATGTGCCGATCGCGACCGGCGAGAAGCTCTTCACCAAGTTTGGCTTCAAGCAATTGTTGGAACGCCAGATCGCCGGCGTCATCCAGCCCGACCTCTGCCACGCCGGTGGCATTCTGGAGGTAAAGAAGATCGCCGCGATGGCCGAGGCGAACTACGTGATGGTGGCACCCCACAATCCGAACGGCCCGGTCTCGACGGCGGCCTGCCTGCAACTGGCTGCCTGTGTCCCCAATTTCCTGATCCTCGAGTATCACGTGGACGACGTCGCCTGGCGGGATGAGATCGTGACCCCTGCCGAGCAGGTCGAGGACGGCCACCTGGCAATTCCCACCGCCCCGGGCCTGGGCATCGAATTCAACGCCGAAGCGGCCGCCGCTCATCCCTACGAACCTGTTCGGCTCGGCGACATCTTCCCGGGCCTCTCCCCCTTCTGTCTCTGATGCACGACGAAGAAGGAAGGAGGTCCTCAGTGAAACTTCCGATGCGGCTCGGCTTGGGCCAATTCAGCGACATCACCGGCGAGCGGCTGACCTTCATCCGCCAACTCGGTGTCGTCGACGTACTGCTGAACACCCCCACCCTGCCCGGTGAAACCTATTGGGAGTACGAGGATCTGCTCGGCCTGCGAACGCGCATTGAGGACGCCGGGCTCCGGCTGGCCGCGATCGAGAATGTCCCGCTGTCGTTCTACGACAAGGCGATGTTGGGCCTGCCCGGCCGCGACGAGCAGATCCGGCACATGATGACTACGATCCGCAACCTGGGCCGGGCCGGCATCCCGATCCTTGGCTACCATTGGATGCCGAACGGCGTCTGGCGGACGGGGGTGAGTTCGACCGGGCCGGGAGGCGCCCGCGTCTCCAGTTTCGATCTCGAAGCGGCCCGCAGCGCGCCGCTGACCCACGGTCGTGAGTTTGCTCTTGAAGAGATGTGGGATGCCTACGCGTATTTCATGAGTGCGGTTCTCGGCGCGGCCCAGGAAGCGGGCGTCAGGTTGGCGCTGCATCCCGACGATCCGCCGGTCGAATCCCTCGGCGGTATCCCCCGCCTGTTTCGGAACTTCGCCGGCTTCCAACGGGCGATGGAATTGGCCGACAGTCCCATGCACGGCCTGGATTTCTGCGTGGGGTCCTGGTCGGCGATGGAAACCGACGTGCTTGGTGCGCTCCGCTCCTTTGGCGAGCGCGGGAAGATCGTCTACGTGCATTTCCGCGACGTTCAGGGGGTCGTGCCACGATTCCAGGAATGCTTCCTCAATCAGGGCAACTGCGACATGCTGGCCGTCATGAGGACGCTGAAAGAGGTCGGATTCAGCGGCTTCGTGATCCCAGACCACGTGCCCTATCTGATCGAAGACAGACCGTGGAGAGATCAGGACGGCACTTCGAACGCCGGGGGATACCTTGGACGGGCGCACGCGATCGGGTACATGAGCGCCCTGCTCGATGTCGTCAATTCGCTCGATTGATATTTTGACAAGGAGAAGCTGGATGAAGATCGTCGACGTCAAAGCAACACCCGTGTACGTGGAAATGGAGGCACCCCTCCTGTGGAGTATGGGGGTCGAGCCGGGAACGACACGAACGGTGATTCAACTCTACACCGACGACGGCATCGTCGGAATCGGCGAGACCTATGGCGGCGCGTCCACGGCCCGGCGGATCGAGGAATCGCGTCCCTTCTTTATCGGCATGGATCCGTTTGAGATTCAAACGGTGATTCAGCGGTTTGAGGTCTTCCGAATGACCTCGGAACAGATGGCCCGTGCCGCCGAGATGAAGTATGTGGGCGCCGGCATCGAGATGGCCATCTGGGATATCATCGGGAAGGCGTTGAACAAGCCGCTCTATAAACTGTGGGGTGGCGCCGGCGATACCTTCGTTCCCTTTGTGGCCTACGTCTTCTATCGCTACGAGAAGAACGGCATCGGCGGCGAGTCGACCGCGCAGGACATCGCGCGCCGCTATGGTGAGCTGGTCGAGAAGTACGGTTTTGATGGCGTGAAGCTGAAAGGCGGTGTCTTCCCGCCCGACGAGGAACTGGCGGCGGTGAAGGCCCTGCGTGAGACGTTCGGCGATCAGATCAAGTTCCTGCGCTTCGATCCTAACCAGGCCTGGACCGTCGAGACGTCGGTCCGCTCCATTAACAAGATGGAGCAGTACGACCTCGAATACGTCGAAGACCCGACCTGGGATATTCAGGGCATGGCCCTGGTCCGCGAGGACGTGCGCGTGCCCCTCGCCACCAACCAGGCCGTCATCAGCTTCCCGCAAATTGCGCCCGCGGTGCGGATGCGCGCCATTGACGTGCTGATGGTTGACCTCTACTTCTGGGGCGGCGTTTCTCAGGCCAAGAAGGTGGCGGCGATCTGCGAGACGTTCAACATCGGCTTGGCGATGCATAGCGACCGCGAACTCGGCATCGGCACGGCGGCGGGGCTGCATTTCTGGGCGTCGACCCCCACCATCTCCCATTACTACGACTCGCACTATCACGACCAGGTGGGCGACGTCATCACCGAGCCGTTCGTCTTTCGTGACGGCGGCCTGCGGGTGCCCGAGGGACCGGGGTTGGGGGTCGAACTGGACGAGGAGCGCTTGAAATACCACCACCGCCTGTACGAGGAGCGCGGCGACGACGTCGAGTTCTTCGACCCGGTCCGCCGGCCCGGGTGGACGCCGCACCTGCCGCTCTGGTGATCCTGCCTCGATCGGTCCCCGGCGCAACGACCGAGACGAAACGGAATGTGCGAGAATGAAGCAACTCACGACGTTGGCGCGCCCCTTCATCGTCTGTGTCCTCACCGATCGGACGGTGGATGCGGCGATTGCCACGATGCGGCTGGCGCTGTACGAGGGCGCTGACGCCTACGAGGTGAACCTGCCGGCGCTCGGCGCGGCCGGTGCCCAGGCCCTTCGGCGTCTCTTCAGCGCGGTCGACCGCCCGATCTATACGAGCTGCCGGCGGGCCGGCTTTATGACCGTCTACGGATTCGAACGGCGCGAGCTGCCGGCCTGGAGCGATGAAGAGCGCATGCAGCAGCAACTCGATGCGTTGTCGCTCGGCTCGGTCGCCATTGATATGGAGATGGATACCTTCGATCCGCATCCGGCGCCGCCGCTCGGCACACCGGACGCGGAGGGATGTGGCCGCGCGACCGGCGAGCCGGCGGAACTGACCCGCGATCCGGCCGCACTCGAGCGGCAACGGGCCATCATCGCTGATGCTCACGCGGCCGGTGGGGAGGTGATTCTCTCCTGCCATACCGGCCGGCCGCAGAGCCGGGATGGCCTGATGCGTATCGCCGGCCTGGCGGCAGAGCGTGGCGCCGATCTGGTCAAAATCGTCTCGCCCTGCCCGCGGCTGGAGGATCTCCTGGCGCTCATCGAGGCCACGGCGCGTCTCGCAGAGCGCCTCCCTCTTCCCTTTATCCTGGTTGGCGCCGGGGAGAATGGGACCCTGAGCCGCACAATCGGGATGGCCCTCGGCTCGGCGTGGGCGCTGGGGCAGCAGACGTTGACGCCGGGCGGCTTCCACCCCCAGCCGCTGGTCGCCCATCTGCGCGAGATTCGGCGCCTGGTGCCGTGGCGCTACCACGCCGAGGCCGGGTGAGGAGGGCACCGTGCGTGTCGTGATCGGAGAGTTCAAGCAGGAAAGCAACACGTTCGCCACCGTTCCAACCACCCTGCAACATTTCCGGGACTTTCACCTGTGGTACGGCGAGAGCATGACCGCCAATCTGAAGGACACCAACTCGGAGGTCGCCGGTTTCATCGACGTCTGCGCTGAGATGGGCTACACCCTGCTGCCCACGCTGGCGGCCTTTGCCGTCTCCGGCGCCCCGGTCACCACCGAGACCTACGAGACGCTGCGCGACGAGTTGCTCGCCCGCTTGTCCGCGGCGCGGCCCTTCGACGCGGTTCTCCTCGCCCTCCACGGAGCGATGGTCGCGGCGCACGAAGCTGACCCCGACGGCGCGACGCTCGAGGCGGTGCGCTCCCTGATCGGCCCGGACGTCCCGCTCGTCGTGACGATGGACCTGCACGCCAATCTCACCCGCCGCTGCGTCGAGCAGGCCGATGCCATCGTGGGCTTCAAGACCTGCCCGCACGTTGACCAGCGCGAGACCGGCCGGCGCGCGGCACGCATCCTTTCGCGCTGGTTGCGTGGCGAGGTGCGGCCGGCGAAGGCGTTCGTCAAGGTGCCGATGGTGACGCCCGCGTCCACGCAGATCCATTCCCAGGAGGGGCCGTTCAAGCGGTTGATGGATGCGACGGTTGCGATGGAGGCCGCGGGCGCCCTCTCGGCCAGCGTCTTCAGCGTGCAGCCCTGGCTGGATATCCCAGAGATGGGCTACGCGACCGTCGCCGTCACTGACAACGATCCGGAATTGGCTGGCCATCTTGCCTGCCGCCTCGCCAATCAGGCCTGGGCTGAGCGCCACGTGCTCATGGACGTCGACCTCGTGCCCGTGGACGAGGCCGTCCGACGGGCCCTGGCGCACCCAACGGGGCCGGTCGTCCTGAGCGATCTGGCCGACGGCACCGGCGCC
>DOUV01000988.1:0-10577 GCA_003520455.1 Chloroflexota bacterium
CTCAAATTTCGCCTTCGCCATTGATCTCAACTCCTTTTACGGTTGAAGGTTACAGGTCGGAAGGTTGAAAGTTAAAGGTTGAAGCAGGGCATTTGCATTGCTTTACGTTGTTCATCCACGATGAGACATCGAGTTGTCAGAGCACAACCTTCAACCTGTAACCTGCCAACCTGCCAATTACCTGCGCTTCCCCAAGATAATTTCATCGGCAATGTTCTTGGGCAGCTGCGCGTAATGATCAAATTCCATCGTGAAGACGCCCCGACCGCGGGTCATCGAGCGCAGGTCGGTGGCGTAACCAAACATCTCGGCCAGGGGAACCAGGGCATGAATCGCCTGGACGCCCTCACCCCGCGGCTCCATCCCCTCGATCTGGCCCCGGCGGGCGCTCAGATTCCCGATGACGTCGCCGGTGTACTCGTCCGGCGTCGTCACCTCGACCTTCATGATTGGCTCGAGCAGAACCGGTCCGGCCTTGGTGACCCCTTCCTTGAGGGCCAGCGAGCCGGCGATCTTGTAGGCCATCTCGCTTGAGTCAACCTCGTGATACGAGCCATCCACCAACCGCGCGCGGATATCGACCATCGGGTACCCGGCAATCACACCATTGTTCATGGCCTCTTTGATACCCTCTTCGACCGCGGGAACGTACTCTTTCGGAATCGTGCCACCGGTGAGCTTGTTTTCAAAAGCGAAGCCCTCGCCCGCCGGGAGCGGCTCGAACTCGACGATACAGTGGCCGTATTGGCCCTTCCCGCCCGTCTGACGGACGAAGCGCCCCTCAGCCTTGACCGGTCGCGTGATGGTCTCACGGTAGGCCACCTGCGGGCGACCGATATTCGCCATCACCTTAAACTCGCGCAGCATCCGGTCTACGATCACTTCGAGGTGTAGCTCACCCATACCGTAGATCAGAGTCTGACCGGTCTCGGGATCCGTCCGCACCTGGAAGGTCGGGTCCTCCTCTGCCAGGCGCCGCAGCGCCTCGCCCATCTTGTCCTGATCGCCCTTCGTCTTGGGCTCGATCGCGACGTTGATCACCGGCTCGGGGAACTTGATGCTCTCGAGCACGATGGGATGATCGGGGTCGGAGAGCGTGTCACCGGTCAAGGTCTGCTTTGGGCCAAGGATCGCGCCGATGTCACCGGCGCGGATCTCGGTAATGTCCTCGCGGCTGTTGGCGTGCAACCGCACCATGCGGCCGATGCGCTCGCGCTTCTCGCGGGTGCTGTTGAAAACGGTGTCGCCGCTCTTGAGCACGCCACTGTAAACGCGAACAAAAGCCAGGCGGCCGACAAAGGGGTCAGTCACGATCTTGAAGGCCAGGGCCGCCAGCGGCTCGTTGGGATCAGCCTTGTGCGTCAGGATGCGCGCCTCGTTGCGCGGCTCGTGGCCGACGACGGGCGGCACATCCAGCGGCGAGGGCAGGTAATCGACGACGGCGTCGAGCACTGCCTGGACACCCTTATTTTTGAGCGCCGACCCACTCAACACCGGGAAGAATTTGTTGGCAATCACAGCCCGGCGTAGCGCCGCTTTGAGCTCGGCCTCGGTAATCTCCTCGCCTTCGAGGTACTTCAGCGTCAGCTCTTCGTCGGTTTCGGCAATCTTCTCGATGAGTTGCTCGCGGAGCTCGGCGACGATGTCAGCCAACGCAGCCGGCACCTCAGTGGCCTCACTGCGCGTGCCCAGATCATCCAAGAAGATCACGGCTTTGTTGGCAATCAGGTCGATGTGACCGCGATACTGATCCTCGGAACCGAGCGGGTAGTGAATCGGGAGCGGCGTGGCGTTGAGGCGCGTGCGGATCATCTCTACGGTACGCTCGAAGTTCGCGCCGACACGATCCATCTTGTTCACGAAGCAGATGCGGGGCACGCCATAGCGGTCGGCCTGGCGCCAGACCGTCTCCGACTGAGGCTCGACACCTGCCACAGCATCAAAAACCACAATACCGCCGTCGAGGACGCGCAAAGAACGCTGAACCTCGACCGTAAAGTCAATGTGGCCCGGCGTATCAATCAGGTTAACCTGATGATCCCGCCAGAAGGTCGTCGTCGCCGCGGCCGTGATCGTGATGCCGCGCTCACGTTCCTGCTCCATCCAGTCCATGGTCGCCGCACCCTCGTGCACCTCGCCCATGCGGTGGATCTTCTGCGTGTAGAACAAGATGCGCTCGCTCGTTGTCGTTTTTCCGGCATCGATATGGGCAATGATGCCAATATTGCGAATCTTGTTCAGATTATTATCAGCCATGTTTACTTCAATCCTCAATCCGGCCCGTTCCTCTCCCCTCACACCTTCACTGTTCTCGACCCAAATGACAGCACATCGAGGATCGGGGGACTGGGAATCCCGGATCGGTTTCTATTACCAGCGGAAATGGCTGTAGGCCTTGTTGGCCTCAGCCATTCGGTGTGTATCTTCCTTCTTCTTGACGGCACTGCCCGTGTTGTTGTAGGCATCCATCAATTCAGCCGCCAACTTCTGAGCCATGCTCTTCCCCGGGCGGTTACGGCTGGCCGTCACCAGCCAGCGCAGCGCCAGCGATTGGCGGCGGTCGCCGCGAATCTCGATCGGAATCTGGTACGTCGCACCACCAACGCGACGAGGACGAACCTCGAGCATCGGCGTCACGTTGCGAACTGCCTGCTCAAAGACCTGAAGACCCGGCTGGCCCATGCGCGCCTCGATCAGATCGAGTGCGTCATAAAAAATGCTCTGCGCCACGCTCTTCTTACCACCCAGCATGAGCTTGTTAATGAAACGAGCCACCAGCTCGCTGTTGTATCTCGGATCGGGCGCAACTGGTCGCTCCGGTGCGCGTTCTCGTCTCGACATAGCAGATCTCCTTTACAAAGCATTCAGCTCGCTGCAGTCCAGAATCCGGCTCCAGTCCGATAGCGAAGCGCTGAACGCTCAAACAAAAATTCCCTCGCACGTGGAACCGTAACCGCAGACACAGCCTGGGCCAGCCGCAGGATCTGGCGGTCTTACACCAGACCACGGCTCCACCGCGAGGGAGCTTTCGAAAGCTCTAATGTAGGCGCGGACGACGCCTCGCCCTTCCGAAGAGTCTGCGGTTCTTGTAGCTCTTCCGCTACAGCGGAACCAGCTATCGTTTAGCGTTTCTTGGTCGCTGCCGGCTGGCCGGCCTTCGGGCGCTTCGTCCCGTACTTGCTGCGGCCGCGCTGGCGGTTCTCAACGCCGCCGCTATCCAGAGCACCACGAACAATGTGATACCGTACGCCCGGCAGATCCTTCACCCGGCCACCGCGCACGAGCACAACCGAGTGCTCCTGCAGACCGTGGCCCTCACCCGGGATGTAGGCCGTTACCTCAATACCGTTGGTGAGACGCACACGGGCAATCTTGCGCAGCGCTGAGTTGGGCTTCTTGGGCGTCATCGTACGAACTTGGGTGCAGACGCCTCGCTTCTGAGGCGCACCCTTGATTCGCTGCTGGCGTCCCTTCAGGGCGTTGTAGTTGTACCGCAGTGCTGGCGCCTTGCTCTTCTTCCGGCCAGCCGCCCGGCCCTTGCGCACCAACTGATTGATGGTCGGCACTGAAATCCTCGCTGTCTCTTCACATGAACAGACGGCCGCCTCGTGCATCTCGGCCGTCCGCTCTCGGTTACTTCCACACTTACGTGGTCCCGACAGGGAAGGAGCGCCCCATCGGGCTCACGATGGGGAATAATATCACACGGCGGCACATCTGTCAAATGAATTTGAGGTCTGAAAGCAGCGTCCCAGAGGAGTCGCGCGAAACGTGGGGGAAAGAGCTTTGCTCGCTACTCCTCAGTTCGGAACAATCCCCTCGCGCCTGACCACAAGGACTCGGCACAGGCAACCGTTCCTTTCGTCAAGGCCAGGGAGACGACACGAAATGGTGGGATCCACCGTCCCATCATTTGACCCTGGGCCTCACCGCCGCCATAACCATGCAAACACACTGCGCCATCCGACGAGCAACACCAGGTTCGTGACGCCGGTGATCAGGGCGAAGATCAACGGGACACCCCGCTGCAGCGCGAGCGCGCGCAGCAGCAGGGCCGCCGGCCAGACCAGGAGCCAGCCCAGGGCGGTGCGCCCGGCCATCCGCGCCGGCCCCAGTTCAGTGCCAAAGGTGCCCGTAACCGGGCTGATCAGGAACCACGCCGCGATGAAGGGCACCGCTGTGCCCAGTGTCTGGGCGATCGCGTCGAGCCCAGCAGCCTCCGCGTGGCTGCGGCGGCCGATCCAGGCAAACACCACAAACGCGATGACGTCGCCGATCACCAGGAGTGCCGTGTATACGAGCGATGCCTGGCGATGGGTGGTGTGGCGACTCGGTTGCGCCCGGTCCATCGATTGCTCCTTCAACCAACTGCTTCACTGTGGCCGCCGGGGCCACAACGAATTTCGCTGCTTTCTCGAGTCGTGAGTGTCGCCATGATGATACTGATGCGCGACGCACCCACCAATCCAGACCCCGGCCGGCTTAAACAGCCGCCCCGAGGTTCCCGCACTGCGCCCGGAGCCATGGGGGCCTGGGATCATACTCGCCCAACGGGCTCGCGACCGTGTGATCCTCAACCATGCGCGCCATGACTCGACTCACCTTTCGCAGTCGGTGAGTCGACCGGCCAGCCACTCGATACGCCGCGCCAGGTCGGCGAGCCGCTGGGGAGCGCGGTGGCCCTCAACATACCAGGCAGCGCCCAGGTCGTAGAGACGGTGGAGCATGACCAGGATGGAGGCATCGTCCCAGCCGGCCCTCGGGCCGCGGCCGTAGGGCGCATCGCCCAGGAAGAGAAGCAGACCTCGATCCCGGCCAGCGTCGCGCACCATTCGGTCTCGAAGGTCTCGCTGGCCGGCAAGGCGCGAAAGCTGGCGAAGTCGGGAATAGCCGCTCGAATGGCACGAGCGATCGATGCGTAGCTGGGTCGCACGGCAGCCAGCTCGGCCAGGTAACTCTCGCTCCATGGCTCCTCGGCCATGCGCCGCATGTGCTCCTGTGCGCCCACATGGGCCACAATCTGCGTGCCCGCTGGGAAGGCGCAGGCACCGAAGTGGTGGTCCCAGTGGTGATGGGTCACCAGGAGTGCTCGCACCGGTGCGGCACCGATGGCCGCCAACCCGGCCTGCAGCTCGGCGCCCTGCGTAGGGCCGTTGCCCGGATCGACCACCAGCGTGCCCTCAGGTGTGACAACGGCCCCCAGCCAGGGGCGGGTTCGAGTGATGTCGCCGGGCAAGACCCAGCAGTGTTCGGTCAGGCGCTCGAGCATCAGAACATACTTTCATGACAACATCGCGCCGCCCTCGCGGGGCGGCCCAAGTGTGTCCCCGAGAGAAGGCGCTCAGCCCTGGGCGCGGCGCGCTTCCAGCAGGTAGGCTTCAATGGTATCGCGGAGCAACAGGCCCACGAGCGCCACCGCCGCGAGCAAAACGAGCCGGAGCCAGAAGGACCGGCCTATCCTCACTGTCCGCCCCACAGCACCGCATCCAGCCGCGAGAAGTCCATGCGCCCCTCGAAGAGCCGGATGAAGCGGCGGAGTTTCTGGGGTTGGTGAAAGCGAATCTTGCCAAAGTACTGTTCGGCGATCTCGACGGTCGTCAAGGTATCGTGCCGCACAACAACGATCGGAACACCCACTTCCTCGGCCCGCCCCAGAATCACAGGGCTGGGCTGAAGATTCCCGGTCAGGATCATACATTTGGTGGAGGTCTCGAGAGCCGCAAGTTGGATATCCGGGCGGTCTCCCCCGGTGATGACAGCCTTGTTCGGCTTGCGCCGGAAATAGCTGAGGGCACTGTCTACGCTCATTGCCCCGACGGACAGATTTTCGACCAGCTCATCGAGGTGCTCATGTGCCGTCAGAACCGTACCGCCCAAAACCTCGGCCAACTCGCGAACACTCATAGCCCCAAGAATTTTCTCCTCGGGGATCACCGCCAGCACCGGCACGCCGCGTGCGGCCAGCACCTGACTGAATGCCCCTTGCGCGAAGGTCTCGCGGCTCTTGGGCACTGCGTTAAGGACGACGCCGGCCACACGGGCGCCCAGCATCCCGCGGACCCAGAGGATCTCATCTGCCACGAAGACGCTGCCCCAGCGGGCGACCACCAGCACTCTGGCGTCCAGCATCTCGACGAGGGAGCGGGCGTCGAGGCCAAACAGGGTACCCTCGACCGGCGTCGTCCCACCCTCCACAAGGGTCAGGTCAGCTTCAGCCGCAACCGCAGCGAACCGGCGTCTAATCTCATCGCGGCCATCGAGTGGCTCGCCGGTCTCCACGACCTCGCGCACGGTCTCGGGGGTCAGGGCAAAGGACGAAAGCTCGGTGACAGACTGGGGCAGATTGAGAACCGCACGCACGAATTGCGCGTCCTGGTCGACGAGCCGTCCGGCCTCGGCCACGACAGTGGTGCTGATTGGTTTGAACCAGGCCACACGCCGTCCCTGCTCCTGGTAGCGCTGCCCCAGTGCCACCGCAACGGCGGTCTTACCGCTATTTGGGCTGGTCGAGAGTAGATACAGTGTCGCCATTTGACGGTCTCCCCTCGAAACGATGAAGGATGAATCGAGATACCCTTCACGAATTTCTCTTGACCCACCGTTCATCGTTCATCATTCGTCATCCGCCTCACCCCGCTAACACGAGGCGCATATCAATCGCCACCGCACCCTTGCCCTCTTCGAGCAGCACGAGCGGGTTGATATCGAGCTCGACGATCTCCGGGAAGTCGGTCACCAGTTGGGAGATGCGCAGCAGCCCCTCACGCGCCGCTCCCAGATCGGCAGGTGGCTCGCCGCGGACCCCTCGCAGGAGCGCTGCAGCGCGAATCTCGGTGGTCATCTCGGCCGCCTCTTGCACCGAGAGAGGTGCGATCCGGAAGGTCACATCCTTCAAGATCTCGACGTAGATGCCACCCAGGCCGAAGACGATCAGGTGACCGAACTGCGGGTCGCGATTCACCCCAACCAGAACCTCGCGTCCCTTCGGCACCATCTCCTGCATCTGGACGCCCCAGATCTCGGCATCGGGCACAAAGCGCCGCCCGCGATTCACCAGAGTCTGGAACGTCGCCCGCACCTCCTCGGCGCTCTCGATGCCGACCGCAACGCCGCCGATGTCGGACTTGTGCAGGATATCGGGCGAGGCAATCTTCATCACGACCGGATAGCCGATCTGCTCGGCGATACGCACTGCATCCTCGGCCGTGGAGGCAATCTCACTCTGGGGCGTCTGGACGCCATAAGCTTGCAGAATGGTACTGGCCTCGGCGTCGCCGACCTGGAGGCGTCCCTCCGCCCGAACCCGGTCGAAGAGAGCCCGAACCCGAGCCTGGTCCACCTCGAAGTGCCGGTAGACGGGCTCAGGTCGATCGAGCCAACGGCGGTAGCGGTCGAGCGCTGCCAGGGCCTCGACCGCGCGCTCGGGGAAGATGTAGTTCGGCACGCCGTATTCAGCCAGAATGTGCACCCCGGTGGCAATGTCGTACGACCCCATGAAGACGCCCAGCACCGGTTTGTCGGTCTGCTGGGCAGTCCGCCCGACCACGTGGGCCGTGGCATCAACCTGGGTATAGACCTGCGGCGTGAGAATGACCAGGACAGCATCGACGTTGGGATCCGCCAGAGCGGCTTCGAGGCCGCTCTGGTAGCGATCGGCCAGGGCATCGCCCAACACATCAATCGGATTCAGTGCACTCGCGGCCGCCGGGAGCTGAGCGCGCAGACCCTCGATCGTCTCAGTGCTGAGTTGGGCCAATCGGAGGTCGGCGCGCTCGAGCGCGTCGGTCGCCATGATGCCGGGCCCCCCCGCATTGGTGACGACCGCGACGTTTACACCGCGCAGCCGCGGCTGGGTGGCAAACGCCTGCGCGAAGTCGAAGAGGTCTTGAACCGAGGCGGCTCGCAGCACACCAGCCTGGCGAAAGGCGGCATCGTAGGCGCGCTCCGAGCCGGCCAGCGTCCCGGTGTGGCTGGAGACCGCTCGTTGGCCCGAATTGGTGGTGCCGCTCTTGATGGCGATCACAGGTTTTCGACGCGTCGTCTCACGGGCTACCTGGATGAAACGCGGGCCATCGACGATACCTTCGAGATACGCGATGATCACATCGGTGTGCTCGTCCTCGTCCCAGGCCTGGAGAAAATCGATCTCATCGAGATCAGCTTTGTTGCCGAGACTGACGAAGCGGCTGAAGCCCATGCGGTTGGCTTTGGCCCAATCCAGAATCGCTGTAGCCAGCGCTCCCGATTGGGTCATGAAAGCGATGGTGCCGGGCTCTGGGAAGGTCCCAGCAAAACTCGCATTGATTGGAATGACAGTGTCGAGAATCCCAAGACAGTTGGGTCCCAACATGTCCATCCCATAGCGGTGGGCGATCTCGACCAGGTGCTGCTCGGCGCGCTTGCCCTCCAGCCCCACCTCACGGAAGCCGGCCGAGATTACGATCACGCCGCGGCACCCTTTCTCGCCACACGCCTCCAGTGCCTGGGCGACGAATGGCGCGGGGATGACGATGACAGCAAGATCGACGCGATCAGAGATGGCGGTTATATCTGGAAAGACTGGCACCCCAAGAATTTCGCCGCCTTTTGGATTGACGGCATAGACAGGTCGGCCGTAGCCCGAGTCGAGGACGTTTTTGAGGACGGCATGACCAAGTTTCGTGGGATCGGCCGAGGCACCAATCACTGCGACGCCATGAGGATCAAAAAGGGCAGGTATCACTGATCGTCTCCGGCGACCCCCATCTTGCGCAGCCTGATTTCACTGTAGCACGTCGCGGGCTGAGCCGCAAACAGGGACGGTTGAAAGATGAGCGGTGAACACAGCCGCGAACCGAAGGGAAGCAGGTCCGCCCTCCTCCGCTCCTCCCGGCCGAGACACGATCAATACAGCATCCGGGTCATGATACGATGAGTGGTGTCCATTGGCGTAAGCAAGTTTAGTGCCGGAGGATCTGCGGGAGGGAGCAGGGGGCGATACGACGCCGCACCCCGGGCCAGCCGTGGCCCGGGGTGCGGCCGCTTCAGGCAGATGGTACGAGGCTACACGCGACCCCTGCCGCTAACGAGGCTCAGGAGCCAGAGCAGAATGATTGCACCGATGGTTGCCAGAATGATGCTCCAGAGGAGACTATTGGCCCCAGGCCCGGCGAAGCCCAACGCCCCCGCGAGCAAACCGCCAATCATGGCGCCGATGATGCCGATGATGATGTTGCCAACAAGGCCGAAGCCGGCACCCCGGGTCAACTGGCCGGCCAACCAGCCGGCGATGAGGCCAATCAGCAACCAGATGAGTAACGCTGTTACGGTCATAAGATACACACTCCTTTTGGTCTGTCTGACTGAACAGTTCGTTCGGAGCCAATCTGAAGTGCTCCGTCGCCATCATACCAAAGCAACTGCCGTGCCACGCCACCCCTCGCCTGCAAGTGCGCGCAGTTGGAGCATCGCCGCGGGGAGCACCGCGACGGGGGGAGAAGGCGCGCCGAATGCCCACCGATGACAACGCGCCCGATTCGACGCCGAGCGTTGCTGATCGGTCGTTCGTCTCGAAGCCGATCCGGCGAACAATTTTCTGTCAAGTAAGTTGACAGCCCCCGGTGAAAACCGTACAATATTCGCGCGAAAGCCCGTGTCAGTGCGCCCTTTATGGCGCACTGTTTGTTAGGGGAGAACCAGCATGATTGCGGAAGCCAGGCCCCGGATTGTATATCTCGATCACAGCGCAACCACTTGCGTGCACCCCAGTGTCGTCGAGGCGATGGTGCCCTACTTTAGCGTCGAATACGGCAATCCCAGCAGCGTCCACACGCTGGGGCAACACGCTCGTCAGGCCCTTGAGCAGTCGCACCGGACAGTCGCCGAGATTCTGCACTGTGCACCGCGCGAGGTCGTCTTCACCGGTTCGGGGACCGAAAGCGACAACCTCGCCTTGCGAGGTGTCGCGCTGGCGCGCCGCCGGGATGGACGTCACATCGTCACGACGCCGATCGAGCACCACGCCATCACCCACAGCCTGGAGCAACTGGTCCAGACGCTGGGCCTCGAGGTGACCGAGGTGCCCGTCGATGCGAATGGCCTGGTCCAGCCTGAGGCCATCGCGGCCGCTCTACGACCTGATACCATCCTCGTCAGTGTGATGTACGCCAACAACGAGGTCGGCACGATCCAGCCTCTCACCGAGATCGGAGCGCTGGTGCGCGAGCGCGGGATCATCTTCCACACCGACGCGGTCCAGGCTGGCGGTTATCTTTCGCTGGATGTTCAGGCACTCCAGGTGGATTTGCTCTCGCTCAGCGGGCATAAGTTCCACGCCCCGAAGGGTGTCGGCGTCCTCTACATTCGGCGGGGCACGCCGTACGTCAGCATGATCACCGGGGGTGGACAGGAGGACGGCCGCCGGTCAGGGACAGAGAATATTCCGGGGATCGTCGGACTGGTGACGGCCCTGCGCCAGGCGCAGAGCGAGCGCGACGCCAAGAACGAGCGGCTGCGCGCACTACGCGACCACCTGATCGGCGGGGTGCTGGAACGCGTGCCCGGTAGCCAGTTGACGGGCCACCCCGAGCGGCGCTTGC
>DOUV01000988.1:10620-11274 GCA_003520455.1 Chloroflexota bacterium
CGGCCACGCCTCCTTCACCATCGATGGTGTCGAGGCCGACGCACTGCTCCTCGCGCTCGATCTTGAGGGGATCGCAGCCTCAAGCGGCTCGGCCTGCGCCAGCGGGGCGGCCGAGCCCAGTCACGTGCTCAAGGCGATGGGCCTGCCGCGCGCTCGCGCGATGGGCGCCCTGCGCCTCTCGCTGGGCGACGACAACCAGCCCGAAGACATCGAGCGAGCACTCGAGGTGCTGCCGAAGGTTGTCGAGCGGTTACGAGCCTTCACCTACGTCTGAGCACGATTGCGGGCCACCTGGACGCATCTTGCAAGACGAGGCAGAAAAGAATTCCTTTGGAAGCACTGTGGGGGTCATCACCTCATGTACAATGAGATCGTTCAGGATCACTACCGTCACCCCCGCAATCTCGGTCGCGTCGAATCACCCGACGGCGTCGGTGAAGCCTCAGTCAAGGAGCCCAGCATCGACTGGCTCCAGATCAGCCTCCGACTAGACGGCCGGCGCGTCATCGAGGCGCGCTTCCGGGCCATCGGCTGCGCGGCCACCGTCGCGGCCGGCTCGGCTATGACGGAGTGGTTGATTGGCCGCCCGGTCGAAGCGGCCCTGGACCTGACTGGTGAAACCGTGCTGGACATCCTGGGCGGCCTCCCCGACGA
>DOUV01000711.1 GCA_003520455.1 Chloroflexota bacterium
TAGTTTTTTAGACACGCTCTTAGGCCCGGTCGGTCGGACGAAACGGCATACACCAGAGCATGTTTCGACTCAGACATCTTTGTCCAGTTTTGAGGTGGTGAGGTGCGCTACCAGTTTGATTGGGATCCGGCCAAAGAACGCCGAAATGTCCGAGAGCATGGCGTGTCATTCCGCCAAGCCTCAACCATCTTCCGCGATCCTAATCACCTGTCCATCTATGACGAAGAACACAGTGAAGAGGAAGACCGCTGGCTGAGCCTAAGGATTGATAGCACGGGCGTGCCGCGCGTGGTGAGTCATACGTTTCAGCAGCTTGAGGAGGACTTATGCCGAATTCGGATCATCTCCGCTCGCAAGGCAACCAGCGCCGAAGCAAGGCAGTATCGGGAGGCGAATCCATGAAAGCCGAATATGACTTTTCCAAGGCTGAGCGGGGCAAGTTTTACCATCCCGACGCCGTCTTCAGCTTTCCCATCTATCTTGAGCCAGATGTCAACGAGTTCTTAAGCAAGCTGGCCGAGCAAAAGCAAGTGGACATTCAGGATTTGGTCAATGAGTGGCTGCGCGTGGACATGCAGTTAGTCCAAAGCGTTCAATAGCGCATGGGAAAGCGTTGTGTCGCGTAAGTGAGTCGGGTCGAGAAAGTAGATTTGTTTGATGTAGCGACTCGTGTAGCATCATCAGGTCGGCTAGAGCAGGGTGACTTGTGCCTTGAAGCGTGTATCTAGATAACATAAGGGAGCTTGCCTAACCAGGGCATGCAGCCGACGTGGGGGATCGCCGGTAATTGAAGCCGGTTCGGTCTGCCGTCTTGAGGTGTGGGGGCGTCCCGGCGCTTAGCCCCCCCACGCGGCTGATGCCCCAGCCGTTCGGCCACAGACGAGCTACCTCGTGGCTCAGTCGGGTGAGCGCCGGCTGCCGAGCAGAACCGCAACAACCGAGCGCGCGTATTCGGGCGCGCCCACAAGACGTAACAGGAGGTGCGAGCATGGGAATCCGGGTTGACTTTCTCATCAAGCACGTGCGCCCCGCCGACATGGATGCGTGGCAAATGATCTGCCAGGACCAGGGCGCTGGGTCACTGGCCGCGTGGCTGCTGAAGGCTGGCGTCGCCCAGCAGGACATCGACCACGCCTTCAACGACTGGGCCGCGTTGGCGCTGCTCGACATCCACGACCCAGAGAACCGGAACGTGTTCATCCAGGCCGCACAGGACATCTCTCAGGCCCGCTGGAACATGCTGTACGAGACAAACTACTCCACGATCCTGTTCCTGAACGCCCCGCTGCTCAAGCAGCTCAGCTACGAGTCCTCGCAGCAGGCCAACAAGGCGTTCGATTTCGACCCGTATGAGCACATCCCGCTCGCTGTGACGATCAACCGGCTGGGGCAGCCGCCGACGGTCGTCGAGAACGCCGTCGGCGCGGCCGTCGCCGCCGACATGAACGGCGATTGCTACCACTTTGACCACCTTATCCAAGGAGGAAACGTCATGACCGCACTCTCGTCCGAAGCCGTCCGCCGGGCCAAGCGCTCGGTGACCCTCGCGGAACAGATCTTTCAGAACGCCGGCGAACGGGCCGCGATCGACCGCGTGTACCCGTTTTTCGGCATCACCCCGGCAGCCGTGCCGGCGCCGCAGGGGCTGGCAGCCCTGGCAGCCGACACCCCCAGCAAGGATGACTTGAACTCCTTGCTCAACAGCGTGGGCACCGCCCCCGGGGCCACGACCGCGGTCACGGTTCCGGCGGCCCCCGCGAGCGGGGACGTAGCTCTGATACAGAACGTCCAGACGCTGGACTCGTACATCGCCACGCTCACTGCACTGGTCATGTACAATAACCACCCGGCGCCCTACGACCTGTCCGACAAGCAGCAGGCCGCTCAGTTCGTCATCGACCTGGCGAACGCGCGCAACTTTGTGGTCACCGGCGGAACGGTGAAGGCCATCCCCATGTACCTACCGATGGGGGAGGCCACGACCCAGAGCTTCAACAAGACCACCACCTCAGCCGACCTGCACCTCGAGGTGCTCACTGCCCTGTTCGGGGCCCTCAACCTGCCCTCCGGAGTGCTGACCGAACTGGACGGGATCCTCACCGAGATCGCGGGCTCGCTGCAGAACCTGCAGCTGTCGTTCACCACGCAGACGCAGACGCTCAATCACTTCGTCAGCTTCTATTACCTGACCCCGGTGCCCGGGACCAACCCGCCAGTGAACCAGATGAACGTGGAGTTCATCTACCTCCAGCTCGCGCAGAGCTCCTGGAAGGCATCCGTCGGCAAGTCGTCGGTGTCGCACTTCACGCTCGACATGACGACCACCCGCACCACGGCCACCATGAGCGCCGGAATCGTCGCCGCCAACACCTCGAACATCGTGAGTTCGCTCCTGGCCCTGACCGGGAACGACGCGCACACCATATCTGAGATGACCAAGATGAAGGGGGTCCAGACCTGAACGACGGCCCACCCTTGAGGTGCGGGGACTGGCGCGACCCGACGACGCAGTCGTCCCGCGTCGTTGGGTCGTGGTGCTGACGATCGAGGAGTTTGGCGGCGGGCCCGCCGGAACCGCGGAGCATGGGAGTAGAGGCCGAACCAGGCGCTGCACCTGAGAGCATGTCTAGAAATTTTCCA
>DOUV01000265.1 GCA_003520455.1 Chloroflexota bacterium
CGGTTTCAACCGCCGGGCTGCCCGCCCGGCTCCGGAGAGCGATGGCCAGATTTATTTGGAAAAGTGCAATAGCGCGCTGAAGCGCGCACTACAAACAGGTACCCGTCACTCGCACCAATTCGCCGACAGTGTCGCTAAATGTGGTGCTACCTGGTTTTCAAATACGGAGAATCGTAGGATTGATGATCTGCTCGAGCGGTCGTTGGAATCCGAGAACGTGACCGGCCATGACCGCCTCCCCAGTCTCACCGTTATCCACCTCGATGGCCTCGACGACGCGCCGGTGCTCGGCGACGGCCTCGCGCAGGTGCTCGACGGTGCCGAGGGACGCGTACCAGAGCCGCAGGCTCAGGCTGTAGAGCCGGCCGAGAATGTCGCCGAGAAAGGGATTATGGCTGGTCTGGACCAGACGGTGGTGGAACTCACGGTCAAGATGGATCAGGGCGATATTCTCACCGCTCTCGAGCAACTCGTGCGAGTCGGCGAGCAGCTTGTGAAGGGCGGTGCAGTCTTCGGGGGTCGCCCGTTCGGCGGCGAATCGGGCGGCCGATCCCTTCAGTTGGTGGCGAATCTCGAAGATGTGCCTGAGATCATTGAGGTTGATCTCGGCCACATAGATCCCGCGGCGTGGCAGAATCACGACCAGGTCTTTCCAACTCAACCGCTGGAACGCCTCGCGAATGGGCGTCCGGCCGCGTCCCAGTTCGGCCATGAGCGCGACTTCGTTGATAATCGAGGCCGGGGGGAGCTTGAGGATGATGATCCTCTCTTTGATTTGGCGGTCGGCTTGCTCGCTTCGGGACGGTGGGGCTTCCACGGCATAGGCCCGGCTTAGACTGCGGGGGAGACCATTATAGGGCATCGAGGCATCCCTTCTGCATCGAACACAAGCGCTCAACCCGTACAACTCGTGCCCGGATTCATGAAGAGCCGCCCGGTGCCGGACGTTGGCGCCGTTTGGGCGTACCGAGCAGTATCACTTGACGCGCCCCGAAAACTGTATCAGGATGTATATCCATAGATATATCTTGGGGAAAGTGATGCCACTCTACACTTCCGGCCAAGTTTGTCAACTCGGTTCGGCCATTTCCCCCGAGACCCGTCGCCGGCAGACATGAGTCGCCTCCAACAACATCGATTGAACGAGTTTGAGATCACGTTCTCATCCTTCGGCCATCCTGATGGCGGGTTGATAACTCGAACATCTCGTGCTCTGTGACCTCAGTTCGCCTCATGGAGGGTGTTCTGTGTGCCACTTCGGGGCCTCGCGGGGGAGGCTCGGGCGGTCTCCTCAGGGGCTCTGGGACTTCAGACCTTGTTGGCGCTGGCTCCCGCCATCCGATCTGTTGCCGGTGGACAGGCCGTACACATACCCACTATGACCGCTCTCCCCAATCCATCGACCCTCGCGCTCGATACCACCATTCGCCATGCGCTGGTCCATCTGAGCCAGGTGCTCGGCTTCACGGGGAGCTGCGTGCTCCTCTGCGACGAACGCACCAGTGCGTTGGTGCTCCATTCGACCCAGGGGCTCTCCGCCCAACAGCAGCGTGATCTGGCAGTCCTCTCCGAGCCGGGCGCGCTGGCCGAGCGAGTGCTCATCAGCGGACGGGCCGATTTCGCCTCCTCGTTTGAGCAGCGAGCATTGGTGTCGGACGGCCATTGGCTTGGCCTGCCGCTGCTGGGGGCTGAAACGGCGCTGGGTGTGCTGCTGCTGCTCTGGCCGGGCCGGGGTGAGGATGTCGCGGAGATCCTTCCGGTGATCGAGAGTGTTGGCCGGGGATTAGGGCTGGCGGTGCAGAACGCGCGCCACTTTCACCGCCAACAGCGCCGTGCCGAGCATCTTCAGCTCGTCAGTGAGCTCGGCCGGCGGCTGACGGCAATCTTGGAGCCGGAGGTCTTGCTCCAGGCGATGGTCGAACAGATCCAGCGGACCTTTGGCTACTTCTACGTGGGCGTGAGTCTGGTCGAAAACGACAGTCTGGTGATCAAGGCCGAGGCGGGTCGCCCGCGAGCTGATGGCGAGGCCAACACGCACCCCTATCATGGTGCGGATGAAATTGTTTTACCACTTGGGGCCGGCTCAATCAGTGGGCTGGTGGCGGCCACAGGAAAGGCTCGCATTTTCCCGGACGTCACGCAGGAGCCGAACTACTTCTGGCTTCCGGAGATGGGGCCGGTTCGCTCCGCTCTAGTTGTGCCGTTGCATTTTGAAGATCAGGTGATGGGGGCCCTCGACCTCGAGAGCGACCGCCTCAACGACTTCGACGAGGACGACCTCCTCCTGGCTGAGGTTCTCGCGGCCCAAGCGGCGGTGGCAATCACCAATGCGCGCCTCTACTACCAGGCACGCCGGCGCACTCAGGAAGTTGAGGGCCTGCTTGATACGGCCCAGGACATCAACTCCGAGCTTCACCTCACCCTCCTCCTCGAGCGAGTGACGCAGCGCGCTCTGGAGATTACGGGGGCCGAAGGGGCACTGGTCGGTCACGTCGAAGATGGGGAGATGGTGTATCAGACGATCCGCACCCCGCGCGCCTGGGTACCGTACAAAACCCGCTTTCGTTTGAACGAGGGCTGGCTGGGACAGGCGGCGCGGCGCCGGCAACCCTACTTGACCAATGATGCGCCCAACGATCCCTACGTCATGCGCGACTTCGCAGCCACCTACCAGATTCACGCCGCTCTCAGTGTGCCGGTACTCAACCGGCGGGGGATCTTGCTTGGGGCCATCCTGGTTTTCAACAGCACCCCCGGCCGCTATTTCGGCGAGGATGATGTCCGGGTGCTGACAGCCCTGGCCAACCAGGCGGCCATCGCGATCGAGAACGCCAGGCTCTACGAGCTCGAGCGTGAGAAGGTCGAAGCGCTGCAAGAGTTGGAACACCTCAAGAGCGACTTCCTCTCTGGCGTGAGCCACGACCTGCGCACCCCGCTGACGGCCCTCCGAACTGCCAGTCAGGCGTTTCCAGCCGCCGGCCCGTTGACTCCGCTCCAGCAGCAGCTGATCGATAATATCCAGCGCAATACCGAACGCATGATCACCCTCGTCAACGACCTGCTGGAGATGGCCAAGCTCCAAAGTGGGCGGCTGCGGCTCAACTACCAGCGCGTCCGGTTGGTCCACTTGATCGACGAACTGGTCTCGGAGCTCGACCCGCTCCTCAGCGAGCGCGGCGTGCGAGCCGAGGTCGTCGCCGGCGATCCGGCGCTGGCGATCACCGCCGATCCGCGCCGGCTGCACCAGGTGCTGCTCAATCTGTTGACCAACGCCTGTCGCTTCAGTCCGGCCGGCGGAACGATTACTATCACCGCGGCGGCGAGCGAGGACGGCACGACGATCAGCGTCCGCGACGAGGGGCCGGGGATCCCGGTGGCCGAACAGGGCCGGATCTTCGATCGGTTCTACCGGCTCGATTCCGGTGGGAGCGGCGGCCTGGGCCTGGCGATTGCCCGGAGTTTGGTGGCGCTCCATAGCGGCACGTTATCCGTGGAGAGTACGCCTGGCGCGGGCGCGAGCTTCCACGTCTGGTTGCCACGGGAGGTGCCGGATGCGTATCGTGATCATTGAGGACGACCGCGACGCGGCGGAAGCAATCTCGATCAGCCTGATGTTGGGCCTCCCCAACAACGAGATTGTCACCTACACCGAGGGCGAGGCGGCGCTGGCCGATATGCCTCAGCATCCGCCAGACCTGGTGCTATTGGATGTAAACTTGCCCGGAGCCGATGGTTTTGAGGTCTGCCGTCGCATGCGCGCTCAGAGTTCAGTTCCAATTATCATGCTGACCGCCAAGGACGATGAACTCGACATTGTGAAAGGGCTCGAGCTCGGGGCCGACGATTACGTGACCAAGCCGTTTGGGCATCTCCAGCTGTTGGCTCGCATCAAGGCGGTGCTGCGGCGCACCCAGGCGCCCTCCCCGGCGATGGCCGCTCCTACCAGCGGCCGGGTCAGCTTTGGGGAGATCGAAATCGACTTCGAGCGGCGCCAGGTGCTTCGCGACGGCCACCTGGTCGAACTCACGCCGACTGAGTACAACCTGCTGTACCATCTGGTCCGGAATGCCGGCCGGACCATGCCGCACCAGATGCTGCTCGCTAAGGTGTGGGGCCCGGAATACGAGGACGAGATCGAGTACGTCAAGGTGTACATCCGGCGCCTGCGCGACAAGCTGGAACCGGATCGCAAGAACCCGCGCTACATCATCACGGATTGGGGAGTGGGCTACCGCTTCGAGCGCGAGTGCTGATTTTGGACTTGATTCCTCCACTCGCGCCGCGAAGCGCGCTCAGAGGGTGGCAGCATTCTGGCACGAAAACGGAGGGCTCTCAGGGCTGCCTGAGAGCCTGGCTCCTTTTACTGCGTGGAAACCGGCATCATCGCCGGGGACGAGACGATGAACTGCAGAGCCGGCGAAATCGGGTTGCCATGTTATCGGGCAAAGGTGTACGTTTCCTCGCACCAGGCCACTCTATTCACCGGCACTGTGGATACCTGGCGAATCGCGCCCCGCCCAACATCGACAGGCTCGTGCTCACAGACGAACACGCGCGCAACCCGCCGGACCTCATCACCCTCGATGATCCATTGCCCGGTCGAACTGCAGAGATGACAGGCAATTGGCTGGCCATCACGGCCGTAAATCGTGTACGTGGTTGGGTAAGGCGAATCCTCCCACAACTCCTCACCAACCATAGTGTCGTACAGACGGTCAAGCGCTGTTTTGCTCCGCTGCCACGCCTCGCTGGCGATAGCATCAAAATCCTCCAGCATCTCGATCCTCCTCTTTACGGATTCCTGGGTTAAACGAACAGTATAGCAACCTTTGTGCCGGTTGAATAGAACTCCCTACCAGTCACGGCCGGTCAGAAGTCGAACGGGCGAGGTGGGATGCACCTTCATCGTGGTCCGAGGGACTATGGAGGGCCGTTTGACACCGCCGGGTGCGCCCTCCTGAAAGGACAGAGATGCGTCGCAGCTGGGCGCCCGGTCGTGCCCTGCTCTGCCGCCAGCATGAAGGCGCCGCGTGGGGCAACAGGGAACCTCAAAGATGTGTTACCTGGCACGCAAATGGACGTGACATTGGTCACTCAAATTTGCTCGCCAGGCGGCGTATCATAATGGACGTATTGCGACTCCGCCGCTGATCCACAGCAACCGCGCGACAACTCCACGTCGAGTGAAGGCAACTGGGGCGCAAGGAACGCCAGCCGGTCTACACTCTTCCCCGTTTGCGCCTCGATTTGGTCGTTTTCGAAACCTGCCACTCTTCTCTAAATCATCTACGTCTCTGCCGGCTGACAGGCGCTCATTCTCGTCCAGTTGCCAAGGAAAGGAGGGCCTACTGAGAGATACCTCCAATCAGCCAGGCTGACTGGGCTGAACACCTCAGCACTCAGAACTTTCTCAGGGCAACGGTGCCCCAGAACATCGTGCGTTCCCGAACAGACCAGCCAAGGAGGGCTGAACAATGGCACATCAGGCCGTCTATCAAGCGATGGTCGAGCAGGCCGTGGCGGCACTCAAAGCCGATGTAGAAAACATCAAAGCGAAACGCGGCACACAGTTCAAGATTACCGATGCCAAACCCTACGTCGATGCCGTCAACGCGATGACGGCCGTTGAGGGCGAGCTTCCCGAGGTCATTGCCCTGCACATTGATTCGGTCAACGCCCACTATGAGATCCTCAAAGCATTGACCGAGACGGTACGGCCGGAAGACGATCCCTTTGTGGAGCACTACCAGACGCCGCCGATTCTCGAGATTTTGTATGAGGAGCAACCCGATTTCCGCGCCTCGGTCGAGAAATTCATCGCGGCCATCGCTGAAAACCGAGCCCTGATCGGACGCGAGGCGGCGCGGATCTACGGCGGCCTGTACGGGCCGACCGCCGTGGTCGACTTCACGCTGAGCCCGGGTTCTACAGCCAACGTGGTTAACCGGATCTTGCAGGGGCTGGACATCCCCAAGGATCACAAGCTGATCATTCTGGCCGCGAAGTCGTTCGGCATGAACACCTCCTATGGGTTGGGCGCCGCGTTCAAGGCGGCCGTCGAGGCCGGCAAGACTCTGGACGAGGCGCTCGATGAAGAGATTGCCACGCTCCAACACATCTACGACAAACCGACCGAGGCCCAGACCGAGCTGATGCTGAAGCACAATCTCGGTGGCCATGGTGGTCACAGTTCGTTCGACACCGCCGAGTACCAGAAGCGCTACAAGGAGCGCATGCGCCCGACGGTTCTCGCCGCGCTGGCGAAGGGAGTGCACCCGGCCAATATCGTCTCGGTCCCGGCCTACTGCGTGGGCGATGTCGCCCACCACAACTCGCAGTCTATGTTCAACTTTGCCCAGGATCCGATCGTCATGGCGATCCTCGAGGCCCACGCCCGGGTTCTCGAGAACACGCTGCGCAGCGGGCTCGAAAAAGGCTTCGCCAACGAGTATGCTCCGCTCTCCCTCACAGTCGGCGCGGCGGCCGCCGCGATGGCCTATGAATTTGTGCTGGACTACATGCCGATCACGAGCGTGATCGATCTACTGGTCAATCGCTTCCACAACATGGTGGCCATGAACCCTGGCCGCGACTCGGCCGCCGAGTTACACAATGTCGACATGATGATGTCGATCTGGCGCGGCTGGCATATTCTCAAGCCCAAACCGCTGGGCAAGGGTGCCGAGATCGATGGGGTGAAGGTCGATCTGAGCCCGATCGACGGCCACGAAGTGCTCGGCGACATCCAGCGCTACTCCTACCCGCCATGCGCCATCACGCAACGCGCCGGAACGATGTTCAAGTTTGCCGACTTCCCCTGCCTCTTGACGAGTGAGCCGATGACGGCCACGATGCTGACCCATATTGTGGCGTTGCACCCCGAAACGCCGATCGCCCCGTTCCGCTTCGACAAGGACTGGGGCGCGACCGAGTTCCGCTACGTCAACATCGGCTACGGTGTCAAGGGCTTTGGCGCCGATCCGGTCGTGGGCTACGATCAGTGGAAGGCCGCGCTCTAATCGAGCGTGGGCGAAGTGGAGAGCTGCGGGGCTACAATTGCCTGGCAGCTCCTCGCACTGTTGCGTGAGAGCCGGCGTAGAATGTCCGCGTGCCCGCGGCGGCGTCCGGCGCACCGGCGCCCAGAGCCGGGTCCGGCTCTGGGCGCCGCTGCGCGACCAGAACGGGCCGAACCGACGAAATCGAGGGGTAGCCTTTGGGCGGCCTGGACATTCGGTGCCAGTCTTGACGCGGGTTGCCTGCCCATGTATAGTAGGCAGTGGGCGCAGGAGTTGCCTTGCTGCCGGCGACCCGCATAGAATGGTTGGCACCAACGTGGTTCGCCAGGCTACCCACCGCCCGTCGGTGGGACTGCGAGGATGGGACGTTTCCCAGCCGAGCTGCCCGCGCAGCTCGGCTTTTTTGTCCGCGATTTTCCGATTATTCACCGTCTGTTTACGGCTCCGTTCTCCTTTAGCGTGTATCCTGTAGGTGAGCCCCTCGCCCGAGGACAGGAGCGACCTTGTGGACAACCTGCTTCTCCAACTCGACACCGATAAGCACCCCAGCGCCTTCGACACCATTGTGGCCTACGACGCCGGCGCCGACCACGTTCTGGCTTACGGCAATGTAGTGCCAGGCGACGTTCGCGGCCTCGTCTATGGGGTGATGTTCACCCGCGGCGGCAGCAAACTCCGTCATTCGGCCATCTTCATCGGCGGATCGGATGTGGTCGTCGGCGAGCAGTTGCTGGCGGAGGCCACGGCGGCCTTCTTCGGACCGGTGCGAGTCTCGGTGATGCTCGACTCGAACGGCTCCAACACCACCGCGGCTGCGGCTGTCCTCAAGCTGCTCAGCGTTACAGACGTTGAGGGCCAGCGCGCGGTCGTTTTGGCCGGGACCGGCCCGGTGGGCTACCGGGCCGCGATGCTCCTCGCCCTCGAGGGGGCCGAGGTCGTACTGACCTCGCGCCGCCAGGAGCGCGCCGAAGAGGCGGCCCGCCGTCTGGAAACCGCCGGTGTTCACGTCACCCCGCTCCAGGTCAACGACAGCGCCAGCACGGCTCGAGTCCTGGAAGGCGCCAGCGTGCTGGTTGCGGCCGGTACCGCCGGTGTCCCACTCGTCTCCCAGGCGCAGTGGTCGGCCGTGCCGACGCTGCGGGCTATGGCCGATGTCAATGCGGTGCCCCCGGTGGGCATCGAGGGTGTCAAGCCGAACGATGATGGGGTCGAGCGCGCCGGAGTGATCGCCTTCGGCGCGCTCGGCGTCGGCGGGCTCAAGATGAAGATCCACAAGGCCTGCATTGCACGCCTCTTCGAGCAGAACGACTTCGTGCTCGACACCCGGGCGATCTATGAAGTCGGCAAGCAGCTCTTGCAACGAGGAGATTAGCGCTTGGAGATTGGAGATGAACGCCTCGTTCCCGAGCACTCTGTCGAACAATCTTACTCTCTCATCTCTCTGACATCGTATGCCGCGCGTTATCGGCGTTGATCCCGGCACTTTGAGCTTCGACGTCGTGGGCCTGGACGACGGGCGGCTCTTTCTGGATGCGACCATCGCGACCAACGACCTGGGGCGCACGCCTGCGGTTCTGGCCGAACTCCTCGTGGCGCACGTTCCCCTCGATCTCGTCGCCGGTCCTTCCGGGTACGGCCTGCCGCTTCGCCGCGCGGATGAGATCGGCGACGTCGAGATCGGGCTGATGCTCCTCAGCAAGCCCGGTCGCCAGAGTGTTCCCGACGACGCCGCGCAGGCGACCATCGGGGGGATGCGCCGCATGATTGCGGCGCTACAGGCAACGGGATTGCCGGTGGTGTTTCTGCCGAGCGCGATCCATCTGCCGAGTATCCCGGCCTATCGCAAGGCGAACAAGATCGATATGGGGACCGCCGACAAGGTTTGCGCTGCGGCGCTGGCCGTGGCTGACCAGGCCGGGCGGTTGGCCTGTGCACCTGACCAAACGAGTTTCATCCTGGTCGAGCTGGGCGGCGCGTTCAGTGCGGCGCTCGCCGTCGCCGGTGGTCGGATCGTGGACGGGATCGGGGGCACCAGCGGTGGACCTGGCTTCCGCGGCTCCGGCGCCCTCGACGCCGAGTTGGCCTGTCTGTTGGGCGACATCCCGAAAGCGTTGCTCTTCAGCGCGGGTGTCCGCAGTTGGCACGAGCCCGCGGCCACCGCG
>DOUV01000235.1 GCA_003520455.1 Chloroflexota bacterium
TACTCGGAGCGGGACTGCTCTGGTTTGGCTGGTTTGGTTTCAACGCCGGCAGCGCGCTTGGAGCGGGCCCACTCGCGGTCAACGCTTTCGTAACCACGAACACGGCGGCCGCAATGGCGGCCCTCACCTGGCTGACCGCGAGTTGGGTGCGCAACGAGCGGCCGAGCGTCCTCGGCGCCACGGCGGGGGCTGTGGCGGGGCTGGTCGGGATCACGCCAGCCGCCGGGTTCGTGACGCCGATCGCCGCACTGTTGATCGGCTTTCTAGCCGGGCTGGTGTGCTTCGTCGTTGTCGAGTTCATCGTGCGGCGCCGTGTGGACGATGCTTTGGATGTCTTTGGGGTTCACGGGATTGGTGGCATGCTCGGCGCGCTGGCCACCGGCCTCTTCGCCACAACGACGGTCAACCCCGCTGGCGCGAATGGTCTGCTCTTCGGCAATCCCGGCCAGCTCGCGGTGCAGGCAGTGGCAGTGGTCGCAGTCGCGATCTACGCGGCAGCTATCACCTGGGGGCTGCTCAAAGTGATCGACAGCGTGATCGGGCTGCGTGTCTCGCCGACGGAAGAACAGCGAGGGCTCGATTCGACGCAGCACGGCGAGGTCGCCTACCAACTGTGATCCGCTCTATTGGAAGAATGCCACATCCACTCATGATTACGAAGGCAAGAAAGTCGTGTCTTCACGTGTGTATCAGGCCACTGGCCAAAGGAGAATTGCGATGGATCAGCTCATCATTGCACTCGCCCTATTCATCGGCATGGTTGTTAGCTGGCTCATGTTGCCGGGTGGCAAACCTGCCAACAAACGATACGAGGAAACAGAGGCCCTCAGCCAGTCAGCCGCGTAGGAGCCGAGTCTGGTGCCCCCTTCCCCCACCTCTTCTTCAGATTCGCCACCTTCCACGATGAGGCGGCGAGTTTTGTTGGCAGATCTTGGGATCGGGGTCAGGGCAAGCCAGGACACAGTTCGAAAGTGAGTTGCCGCTGCAGCTTTGCGCTCTGTTATTCGTTGGCAGCAGCACCTGTTTCTCGACTCTCGGCACTCAAAGCACGAGCAACCTCGAAAAGGGCGCAAACGGCAATGATCCCCACCTTTGCGCCCTTTCTATTCAGAAAATAGTACCGGGCATGCGAACGGTCACGTTCCGCTCGCACGCTCGTACAACCGCAAGCTATCCACGACTGCCGAGTCCATCTCGCGCAAACGCACGTCCAACCGCGTGTTGCGCTCGGCAATTTTGTCGTTGCGCACCGCCATTGCGATGGCCTGCCTGGTCCCGACCAGCACGACCAGCTGCTTCGCCCGCGTCACGGCTGTGTAGAACAGGTTGCGTTGGAGCATCAGGTAGTGCTGCGTCAGCAACGGCATCACCACCGCCGAATACTCGCTTCCCTGGCTCTTGTGCACGCTGACGGCGTAGGCATGAACGATTTGGTCTGCCTGGTAGAACTCGTACTCGACCGGCTGGCCGTCGAACTCGATGGTGAGGACCTGTTCGTCAAGGTCAATGGCCACGATGTGACCCATGTCGCCGTTGAAGACATTCTTGTCGTAGTTGTTCCGGATCTGCATTACCCGGTCGCCGGCGCGCAGGATGCGATGGCCGTGCTTGTACTCGACCCGGCCCGGCTGCGCCGGGTTGATCGCCTCTTGCAAGCGCGCGTTCAGCGCGCCCACCCCGACGACGCCGCGGTGCATCGGGCTGAGGACCTGGATGTCGCGCTCCGGATCGAAGCCAAATTTTCGGGGGATGCGCCGCTTGACGAGATCCAGGATCAGCGCGGCGGCTTTCTCAGGATCGGGCTGGTTGAAGAAGAAGAAGTCCCGGCTCTGCGTGGGAAAGCGCGGAAACTCGCCCCGGTTAATGCGGTGGGCGTTGACGATGATGAGGCTCTCGGCAGCCTGGCGGAAGATCGTGTCGAGCTGCACGGTCGGCACGCAGCCGCTGGCGATGAGGTCGCGCAGGACGTTGCCCGCGCCGACCGAGGGCAACTGGTCCGCATCGCCGACCAACAAGAGGTGGCTGCCGACCGGAACCGCCTTGAGGAGGTGGTTCATCAGCAAGGTGTCGATCATCGAGGCCTCATCCACGATAATGAGATCAGCGTCGAGGGGGTTCTGGCGGTCGCGCAGGAATTGCTGCCCGGCGCGGGGGCTAAACTCCAGCAAGCGGTGAATCGTCTGCGCTGCGAGGCCGGTCGCCTCGCTCAGCCGCTTGGCCGCACGACCGGTGGGCGCCGCCAGTAACACGCTCTTGCCCTTGGCCTTGAGTAGGCGGATGATCGTCCCGGTGATGGTGCTCTTGCCAGTGCCCGGACCGCCCGTCAGGATGCCGACTTTTTGGGTCAGCGCCATCACGACGGCCTCTTGCTGCTTGCCGGCCAACGGGAACGGCGAGTGGGCGTCCAACCAGTCGAAGACGCGCGCCCACTCGGCGGTGCGGTAGAAGGCCAGGCGATCGCGTTGGCTGTCGAGCAGCAGGCGGATCTTGGTGGCAATCCCGCCCTCGGCGTAGTAGAACGGCGGCAGGTAGATGCAGGGTCCATCGGCGATCAGCTCCTCCTGCCCGAGCAGGAGGTCGAGGTGCCACTCGCACAGGTCGGGCGGCACTTCCAGCAGAGCCGAGCCGGCTGAGACCAGTTGATCGCGCGTGGCGAAGACGTGGCCGTCGTCGCTGAAGGACCCGAGCACGTGGCGCAGACCGGCCTGGACCCGCGGGGGTGCATCAGGGGCGATCCCAAGCTTCTGGGCGATCTTATCGGCAGTCTTGAAGCCGATGCCGAAGATATCCTTGGCCAGGCGGTAGGGATCGGCCCGGACGATCCCGATGGCAGCATCGCCGTACTCTTTGTAGATCTTGACGGCCAGACCGGTGCTGACGTCGTGCGCCTGAAGGAAGAGCATGATCTCCTTGATCGCCTGCTGCTCTTTCCAGGCACGGGCGATCATCGCCACCCGTTTCTGGGCCACGCCGGGCACCTCGGCCAGCCGCGCCGGCGCCGTATCGATGATCTCCAGCGTCTCGACCCCGAAGTGGGCAACGATGCGCTCGGCCGTGACCGGGCCGATGCCCTTGATCAGCCCACTGCCGAGATACTTGCGAATCCCCTCGACGGTCGCAGGGAGGTGCACTGTATAGCGCTGGACCTCGAATTGGCGGCCGTACTCCGGGTGGGTCGTCCAGAGCCCCCACAGGCGGAGCGACTCGCCCACGTTGACACCCAGCATCGGACCGACAACGGTCACCTCATACTTTTTGCCCTTCGGCACAAAGCGAGCGACCGTGTAACCGTTCTCCTCGTTGTGATAGGTCAGGCGCTCGAGTGTTCCCTCAAGCTCGTGCAGTTCGATCTCGTCTGTCATCGCCTGTTCCGAATATCGGGATGGACCGAATTATAGGCTGGTCAGGAGGCAGCCTCAAACGACCAGAGGCAGGACCTGGGCGGCGCCGGCCGCCCGGCGAGTCCACAAGCGTAGGATACCCGAAGGGGGCGACAACCGTGCTTCTTACCAGGATGCCTCCCGTCGTTCCCGCGCGCCCGGACCCATCCAGACCCATGTTCCACGCCTGAGGGGTTCAAAACGAAACATCTGAAAAGGTCCAGGCCGTTTCGTGGCGTCTTTGCCGTGACCCGGTCCTTCTCCTCCCAGTCCGGGAGGCTCCCTTTTGACTGACAGCCTTTTGACAAGCTAGAATTCGATCGCGATTTGGTCGGTGACGCGATTCTACGGAACCGGATGGACGCCATGATCCTCGTTGATGCCCGCGGGCGACATTTTGAAATAGGCGGCCAGGTACCCAGGCGCATTGTCAGTCTCGTGCCCAGCACGACAGAGACGCTCTTCGCGCTTGGCCTGGGCGACGCCCTTGCCGGCTACACACGCTTTTGTGTGCACCCAGCCGACAAGATTTCGCCAGAGCGCTGGATCGGCGGGACCAAGAACCCCAAAATCGAGCGGATCGCCGCCCTGCGGCCTGACCTGATCGTGGCCAATCTCGAGGAGAACCGAGCTGAGGACGTAGCCGCGCTGGATATGATTGCGCCCGTCTGGGTTGCCTATCCCCGCACGGTCGTCGAGGCCATTGCCGATCTGCGCGCGCTCGGACGGCTGGTGGGGCGTGCCGTTCAGGCGGAGGTGTTCGCCGCCACGATCGAGCGCGAAGTGGCGCGCACCCGGGC
>DOUV01000927.1 GCA_003520455.1 Chloroflexota bacterium
CACACCCGCCCGCCTCTTCTTCCCAACGGGCCATTCCCATCCGCCGTTCATACGGCTGGCGTCCCAACAGCTGCTCCACCGCCACCGCCAGCCCCGCAGTGACGCGCCCCTCGATCGCCCTCCGCCGTCGCGCCACCTCCTCCGCCATGATCCCAGCCACCAGCCCGGCCCATTGACCGACCGTCGCTCGCCGAGTACACTTCCCACAGGCGGTCGTCTCCTTTCGATAGTTGGCTTCGCAGCCCACCTTATCGGGGTTCGGCCCCTCTTCAATTTCCAGCGAAAGCGGTACACTACTGGCCCTGACAGATAGTTGAAATGGCACGCCATTCTATAGTAGAATGGCGGCATGAGACCACCTTACTCTCCAGCGCTCCGCCGTCGTACTGGCCTGGCCGTCACTCGAACCGCCGGTTGTGTCTGCAACGGACGCTTCGCTGTGGTCGGCAAGAAAGGCGAGTCCTAGCTCACAGCCCCTCAACACAAATCTTCTGGCGTGAGTGCGTCCTCGTCGGTTGTTTCCAGGAACCTCCCGTCCAATTGCATCACCACATTGCGTCACACAAGCACCTATTTATGGTTTGACTGCTCGTGACGTGGTCGTTTTACTTCCACGAATTGATCGTACTGGCTATCGAGATACCCGCACCAGAGAAAGATGAACAGTCGGATTCTCGCACTTGCTCTCCAGGACAGAGGGACACGCACCGCCTTCTAAGATGATCTCGCCAACTGCTGGCGCCAGACGGTTCGCCCGACGGGGAAAGGAGGTGAGGGATCGTCGATTGCGGGATACGCGAACCGTTTTGCCGAGATGTTTCATCACCCGCATGCCCGGGTCTTCCGGGCGATTGCGCCCGTTGAGGCGCAGGAGGTAAACGCTCTATGCGAGATGCAGCGATGTACGGTGCCCGCGAGATGACAGCTGCTGAGGTGTGGCAACGCGAGGCCGGAGAAAGCCGCTCGCCTGGAATTGTCCATGTCGTTATGCTCGCCCTCTTCACTGGTATTGGGATCGTCGTGGGCACGTTCGGGAGCCTGGCGATCCCCATCGGCTTTGTCTCCGCCTTCTGGCCGGGCCAGGCAGTCCAGAGCATCGGCTCGATCTGGTTCGGCTTGTGGGGAGGGATCGCTTCCGCACTCTTCCCGCTCATCTCAAACGCTTTGAGCGGCTCGGCACCGCTCCCCGTCTCGATGGCCTACATTCCGGGGAACTTCCTCCAGGGCATGATCGCGGGCTGGGCCTTCCGTCGCTTGCTGGCCCACCCTGCTCTCAAGACCCAGCGAGACTGGCTGATCTGGATCGTCTTTGGCGCGCTGTTGCCGAATGCGGTTGGCGCCTTGTGGGGCTCGTTGGTGCTGCGCACGTTCGGCCTGATCACGGCGGCCGCCTGGCCCGTGACCCTGGCCGGCTGGTTCGTCGGCAACACGATTCCCACCCTCATTCTGGGCTCAATCATCCTGAAGTACGTCTCGCCGCTTGTGATCCGTAGCAACGCCTTCGTCAAGGCGTGGTGGGCCTGACGACACTCTGCGGGTGGGAGGCGGTGCATCTGCGCCGCCTCCACCCCACCAGCAAAATGGAGCCGCCATGGTAGCGACCACAACGACGAGCAGCATACTGCCGCACCGGATGCGCAAGACGCTGCTCGGCTACGTCCCGGTGACGTCGCCGTTCTACATCTTCCATCCCATCACCCGGCTGGTGATATTCGTCTTCTTCGGGGTCATTCCCATCTTCATCGATATCCCGCTGATCAACATGGGCCTGATCCTCATCATGCTCTTTTTGCTCCGGTGGGGGCGGGTAGACCTTTCTCGGCTCAAAATCTACCTGCCTCTGATCTTCACTGTCGCCCTCTTCATGTTCAGCATCGTCCTGATCTTCCCGGGCAGTAACCCGGAGTACGTGCCGATCCAGATCGGCCCAATCAAGACCTACTATCAACCCTTCCGGTGGGCCTTCGCCAGCTACTGGCGGTTGATCGCCATGCTGTTCGGTACGATCCTCTACTTCTCTACCAACCGGGAACGTGACATGTTGGTCGCGATGCGCGGCTTGCGACTCCCCTTCGCGGCCAGCTATGTAGTCGGCCTTTCGATCCGCGCCGCCGGGATGTTCCTCGAAGATTTCCACACCATCCGCGAGGCCGAACAGGCGCGCGGTCTGGATACAGCCTCGATGGCGCTCAGCGACCGCGCCAAGCTCTACGTCATGTATCTGGTGCCGCTCTTCTCGATCGCACTGCGCCGCGCCGACGAGATTAGCAATGCGCTCTACGCCCGCGGATACACGATCAGCGGCACGGTCCCCACCGGCAAACTCCGGGCCGATTACGTGCTGTCCAGGTATACGATGCGCCCGCGCGACTGGATCGCCATCGGCTTGATGGTGCTTGTCTTTGTGGCCGTGGCCGTGGCCCAACTGCGCTTCGGCCTCTTTCGCCTGGACAACGCATCACCCAACATCGCCTCGTTCTTTGGAGTCTGAGGATGCACGCGGTCGAGATTCAAAATCTGGAGTGGAAGTACGCGAACACGCGCGAATTCGCGCTGAAGGGCGTGAGCCTGACGATCGAGCAGAATCGGTTCATCGGGATCGTCGGACCGAACGAGATGGGCAAAACCACGTTGGTCTCGGCCATCAGGGGGCTGATCCCGCATAGTATCAACGGCGTCTACCGCGGCGCTGTGAAGGTGCTGGGCCGCGAGGTGAGGACGGCTCCGAGCATCGATCTGGCCGCGCTGATCGGGTTCGTGTTTGCGGACCCTGAATCGCAATTCACAGCCATGACGGTCGAAGAGGAGTTGGTCTTCGGTATGGAGAATCTCGGCTATACCACCGCCGAGATCGCGGAGCGTCTGGATTGGGTCACACGGATCGCCATGCTTGACGACCTCCTCGACAAATCGCCTTACGATATCTCAGGCGGCCAGAAGCAGCGGGTCGCCATTGCCAGCGTTCTGGCGATGAACCCGCCCGTGCTGATTCTGGACGAGCCGACCTCGATGATCGATCCCCTCGGCAAAGATCTAATCTTCGATATCCTCCGCCAACTCAAGGAGGAGGGCGACCGCACCATCATCGTGGTCGAGCACAACGTCGAACAGTTGGCCCAGCTGGCCGACGAAATGATCCTGGTCTACGACGGAGCGGTGTTGCGCCACGCGCCGACCCGCGAGTTCTTCAACGATCCCGGCTTTTTGAGTGCGCACGACGTCGACGTGCCCCAGGTCACGGCCCTGGGCGCTCGGCTGCGCGCCGCGGGGTGGCTTCCTCCTGAGACTCCGCTGCCGCTCACAATCGACGAACTCTATGAAGCCGTTGGTCCCCGGCTGATCACATCGACGGAGGCGCCGCGATGACGACGTCAAGCATCCTTGTCGAGAACCTCACCTTCACCTACCCCGACGGCACCATCGCGCTACGCGATATCGACCTCGCCGTCGGCGGCCGCGAGTTCATCGCCTTCATCGGCCAGAACGGCTCGGGGAAAACCACCCTGAGCAAATGCCTCAACGGCTTGCTCAAGCCCACCGCCGGGCGCGTCGTCGTGGATGAGATTGACACCCGCCAGCGCGGCGTCGTCAAGCAGATCGTCACCAGGGTCGGCTACGTCTTCCAGAATCCGGATCACCAGCTTTTCAACGATTCAGTCTTCAAGGAGATCGCCTACGGGCCACGCAACATCGGCCTGCCCGAGAGTGAGGTGCGCGCTCGCGTGGAGGAAGCCGCTGCAGTGGCCGGCCTTCGCCCCGAGTTGTTCGGAACGCACCCGTTCTTCCTGCCGAAAGGGCTGCGCCAGCGCGTCGCCATCGCCAGCATCCTGGCTCTGCGTCCCCAGACGATCATCGTGGACGAGCCCACCACCGGGCAGGACATGCGCCAGTCCATCGAGATCATGAACTTTCTGCGCCAGCTGTGGGAGGACGAAGAGCACACGATCATCATCGTCACCCACGAGATGCCCATCGTCGACAACGCGCCGGGCGTACTCGGCGACGATGGGCATCTCGTGGGTG
>DOUV01000017.1 GCA_003520455.1 Chloroflexota bacterium
CGGGTCGCGGCCCAGCGCCCGCAAGAGCACTCGCTCGACGGTGGGCGGGATGTCGGGATTGTAGCGACTGGGCGCCAGCGGCACGTGGGTCAGCCGGGCCAGCACCGGGTCGTTCGCTGCGACGCTAAAAGGATGGTCGCCCGTGAGAAACTCGTAGAGGATCAGGCCCAACGCGTAGACATCGACAGTCGGCGTTGGCGGTGGGGCCACCGGACCGAGCTGTTCGGGTGCCAGGTAGCGGGCGATCTCATCCGGCAGCGCGTGGGGTGTCTCGCTGGTGGCAGTGACGATCTCCCCCAGCTCCCAATCGGTGATGAAGACGCTCATACCACCGTCGAGCGTGTCGGCGATGAAGATTGAGCCGGGGTTGAGCGCACCGTGGCTGACGCCGCTGCGGTGCGCCGGCACCAACGCCCCGGCGATGGCCTGGATCAGGGCGAGGGCCTCTTCGATTGGCAGGACACCGCGCCCGGCAATGGAATGTCGCAGGGAGACGCCTGGCGGCGGAGTCTCAACCTGGAGCAACTCATCCCCGGTGGCACTGAAGGCCAGCACGGTGGGAACGGCCGCGTCACCCAACGCTCGAACACTCTGGAGCTGGTGCTCCCAGTTCTCGACAAAATCCGGGTCGCTCGCCAACGGACCACGAAGCTGTTTGACGACCACCCGCTGCCCGGTGTCGAGATCGATCGCGTCGTAGGTCATGACCGGACCCCGACGAGCAACGAGCTCAGTGACACGGAAACGGTCTTCGATGAGGCGGTCAATCATGGTGATGTGCTCTTCGGAAGGGAGCCTCGCGCACCGGCTGACACAAAAAAGGCGCGCGATGCGCGCCTTGGAACGGGCCGCGACCGGCAGCGCCGTGCCTGAACGCGGCCCGGCCTACTCCTCGTCTTCCTCGGTCAGACCCAATCGATCATACAGCCGCTGTTTAATCTGTTCGTTGAAGACCTGCCACTTGAGCCGGCGATAATCGTCGTTCCGGCTGCCCGAGAGGAAGCCGACTGGGATCTCAAACCCCCCGGCCTCGCGCTTGCCACCCCCAAAGTATTGACCGCGGGAGCCGCGCCCGAAGGTGCTCTTGAGGAGTTCGTCAGGATCAATCGTCACCTTAACCGTTCGGAGTGACCCCGCGATCGTTTCCTCCCCATCATCCCCGACCACCAGCCCATAGACGATGGCGGTGTGCACGTTCTCCTCCGTCAGGAGAAAGTCGGCCGCCTGGGGGATGGCATCGCGGTCCTCGGCCCGCAGATAGCCAATCCCACTGATGCTGAAATTGCGACGAATCTCTCGATCCTGAAGGGCGCGTTGGATCACCTCCATGACTGCGTGCGAGCGCGCCTGGCTCATCACTTTCTCAAGCAAGGCCGGGTCATGGAAGCGGCTGAGGTACGCAGCCGCCTGAAAGTCCTCCGGGTGCGCGCGCACAAACCCGCCCGTCTCCGTGAGAATCCCGTGCATCAGAGCTGTGGCGAGACGAACGTGCTCGCGGCGCTCGGGGGAGAGCTGGAGCATGCCGTCCCGGACGTAGCCAACGTAGATCGTCGCGGTCGCGCCGATTCGACGGATGTCAGCGAACTCCGGCTCGATGACGTCCTGCGACTCATGGTGGTCAACGATGATCAGCGGCGGCACACCAGCCGCACGCAGCGGCTCAAGAAGCAAAGTCGTCGTGCCCTGGTTATCGACAAAGACCGCCCCATCGAACTGGTCGAGCTCAACCTCGTCGTTGTAGCGCTGAAGCTGAATCTCAAGCAACCGCACCAGGGCCAGGTTCTCTTGATGGCTGATCCGGCCGCTGTACAGGATGGCGCACTCGATATCGTAGCGCTGCGCGATCAAGCGATGAGCCCACCCCGATGCGATCGCGTCCGGGTCTGGATAGTCTTGAAGGATGACGGCGTGGCGCTCGCCGCGGTGCCGTTCCAGAACTTGAGCGATAGGAGGGAGCTCGATTGGAGTGCTTTGCCCGTTTGGTGATGTCTGACCTGGTGAAACTTTAGTTTCTGCCATTCGGTTCTGCCTACTCCTCCGGCGGAGTGCAGCGAGATTATAGCATGCCCCCTGCCGGGGGGAAAGGGACCTGACTCGGGAGGACCCGGCCCGACACCGCTGGATACGGTAGAGCCGGCACACTCGACGTGGTGTTGATGCCGGCCGTCACCAGCCAGAGCTGGCTCCACATCGAGCTGACGCGCCCGACGCAAACGGCAGCGACAGGGGCTGCCAGAGCCACACCGCACCGCACGGCGGCTCGCCGCAGGCTCAGCGGCTCGCCCAGCGCCTTAGTCAAAGGTTCCGACGATACGCACAATGAGCGTCGGGTTGAGGCAACGAGGGCAAACCTGCGGACGAATCTCACCCCGCTCGCTGGCCGCCACCTGGGTAAGCGTAAGATCAGGGTAGGTCTGGTTGGGAGGAGAAAGAAGAGCCTCGCAGTGGGGACAGCGAAATTCAGGTCGCTGATCTTCCCGTTCGAGATCGGAGCGGGTAAGAACGACATCGACGAGGGCCTGGCAACTCGGGCAGGCAGTGACCACCGCCAGCCACCCGCTTGGGTCGCCCGCCGCAAAAGTGGCTGTCGCCCCCAATGACAGGTTGTGCACTTCGTAATTGCAGGTGAGGCACACTGCGTCAAGCAGAAGTCCAGCACTCATCTTCTCTCCTCCGGATCCGCTCGTGGCGACCTGCGACCGGAGTGTGTTCCTGACAGAGTGGAAGCAAGATAGGTGCCGCGCCGGGACGGGGCGCGAGGACGCGGCCCGCCCGGCGGTTCTGCGGCCTGCTACTCCTCCTTCGTACCTCCGCCACCGAATCCGGCCCGCTCGACAGCACGCCGTAGATCCTGCTTGAACTGAGCCAACACCTCGTCCCCACGCGCCGCGTCCATGCCTTGGAGGCGGAGAACGTAGGAGGGGTGAAAGGTCGCCAGGGTCGGAATCCCCCTCGGGCCGTCGCGCCACTGCCCTCGCCCGGCCGTAATCTTGAAGTTTTTTCCCAGAATGGCCCTGGCGGCGGTGCCGCCCAACAGGACAAGCACCCTCGGGTGGACGATCTCCAACTCACGCTCGAAGAAGGGCCAACTGGCCCGCTGCTCGGCCGCGGTCGGAGGGCGCGTGCGCACCGAGCGACCGCTGCGAGTGAGCGGCCATACCTTGACCACGTTGCTGATCCAGACCTGGTCGCGGCTGACGCCCAGTTCGCCCAGGGTCTCATTCAGGAGCGCCCCACTCGGACCGACGAATGGTTCGCCCTGGCGCGCCTCCTGCGGCCCCGGCGCCTCGCCCACGATCATCAAGGGCGAGGTCGGATCGCCGACGCCGAAGACCACCTGAATCTGATCTTGATCCAAAGTCAGTGTCAAGGCCGCGACCGTTTCGTCGCGCAGAGCAGCGATAGCTTCTACGGCACTCATAGGAAAGGGATTCTCCTTTGAAGCGAACGAAAACTGGCTCGCGCGGAGCCGCCAACAGCCTCGATCTGGTCTCGTGAGCCTCGCAGGGTCCGCTCCTCATCGGTGGCGATAGTCGTCACCGGGTCACTCTGGTTCACCCGGCACCGGCCCTCACCAGACGTCGCCACGCTGGTGGATCACTTTGGCTGAATACCAGTTCCCGTGCGACGGACGATGGTCCCGCTCAACGGAAGGATGGAGTCCGAGGGGAAGAGGCCGGGGAGGCATAGACGCCCGCTAACATGGCACGGGGAATGCTGAGCGTAACGAGCGTGTCAACGCTGTCGGGGCGGGGCTGAACGGTGATATCGCCGCGAAACTCGCGCTCGACCAGATCCCGGCAGATGTGCAGCCCGGTGTTGGCATCACGCTGCAAGTCGAAACCGGCAGGCAGGGAACCGCGGCTGCGGACGAGGATGTAGTACGAATCGGCCTCCAGGCCCGTGGTAATGTCGATCTGAGGGTGCGGCGAGGTACCGTGGCGGATGGCATTGTGGACCAATTCGTGCAGGATGATGCCTAAGGTTTGGGCCTGTTTGTCCGTGAGTTCAGCGTCGGTACCATGCAGGGTGAAGGGCATGCCGCCGATATCGAACCGCACCTGACTGATCGTATGGTGAGTGACGCGTTGAATGAGCGAATGGACCGAGATTGTCAGGGCGAGATGGCTGGTGAGGTATTTCTGGAGCGAGGCCATGCTCTTGATCCGCTGCAGTGAATCGTGGAGCGCCTCGGTGGCCTCAGCACTCTTCCGCCGGGTCCCGATCTGCATCGTTAACAGGCCAATAATCCCCTGGAGACTGTTGCGGACCCGGTGTTGGACCTCGCCGAGCAGGATGTTCTTGATCTCCAACTCGCGTTGGACCTCCCCGTAGAGACGCGCCCGGTCGATGGTGACGGCGAGTTGCGAACCGATGCTGTCCAGGAGCTCAGGCCGAGACGCCCGGTACGCGGGCGAGAGTCCCACAAGCACGAGCGTGCCCACGGCCGGGCCGTGCGAGCGCAGCGTGATCTGCACTGTACCGTCCTCTGGCAGCGTGGCTGGCCAGACGCCATGCGTGACTTCCATCGCCTCGGGCGTTCCCTCGAAGATGCTGAACCGACCGGCGCGAGCGTGCATGAGATCGCAGAGGGTCCGGAGGGCCGTCTCGAGGAGCGTCGGCAGATGCAGAGTGCCGGTGGTGCTGAGCGCGAGCGTGTTGAGCAGCAAGAGCTCATGGTTGCGCTGTTGCAGTTCGACCTCATTGCACCGCGCCCGGAGCAAACTTTTTAGGCGCGCCAGCAGGACGTCGTTGACGAAGGGCTTGCGTACATAGTCGTCGGCGCCCGCCAGCAGGCCGCGCACCTCATCGTGCGACGTCATATAGACCGCTGTGATGAGAATCAGGGGAGTCTGGAGGTGGTGAGGGAATTGGCGGATCGCCCGGCAGATGTCGTAGCCGTCACGGTCTGGGAGGCTGACATCCAACAGGATCGCGTCCAGCGGCGTCCCCTCGAGTACGGCCAGCGCTTGAGCGCCCGACGCAGCCTCAATGACAGTGTAGCCGATACCGGTAAGAAGCGTACGCAGAAAGAGCCGGGTGTCGGCCTCGTCATCCACAACGAGGATACGGACATTCACCTGGCACTCTCCCCACTCCGCTGCTCAGCCGGCATGTGGGAGGTACAGCTCATGATTGTTCCAACAACTCGGCCGCCTGGATGATACTCCGCGCGATCTCCGCCATTTTGACGCGGCGACTCCGAGCTTGCTGTCGCAGGCGGATGTAGGCATCCTCCTCGGAAAGGTTCAGGCGCCGCATGAGGATTCCCTTGGCGCGCTCGACAAGCTTGCGGTCCGCCAGGGCTTGCTTGAGCGACTCCACTTCCTCGGCGAGACCCTGCAACTGGCGAAAGCGGCTGATCGCCAGTTGGATCGCCGGACGAAGCTCGGCCTCGTCCACAGGCTTCACGAGGTAGGCCTGGACACCGGCCTCGTCAGCCTCGGCGACAAGTTCGGGATCACTGTAGGAGGTAAGCAGGATGATCGGCGCGGCCTTGTCTTGCATGATGGTGCGACTGGCGGTCAGCCCATCCATCTCTGGCATCTTGATATCCATCAGGATGAGGTCCGGATCGACACTTTGCGCCAGGCGGATCGCATCAGCACCATTGCTGGCTTCAGCCACGACCCGGTGCCCCAAGGCTTCCAGTTGGGTCCGCAGGCTTAAGGCAACCAGGCTATCATCATCCACAATCATAATACGTAAACTTGACATGTATTCCGTCTCCTCGTGAGGACGCCGCAAGCGGAGGAGTCATGACCGGTAAAGGCCCACCTCACACGGGGGGGAGCGACGCTCATTGTAGCATGCTCGCCGCACGGCCGCAAGGGGGCGCAGTGACTGCGCCAAAAAAGTGCTTCGCCAGGGGTCGGTGAGTTTTAGGGCGAAGTCTCTCCCGCTTGCAGCCGAGAGAACGATCAGCACGCCTTGCCATCAGCACTGGTCCCCCGGTCAATCCAGAGAGGGATTGCAGGCCAGTTTTTGGGCGTGCTATAATTTTATCCAGAGCTCACGATCACTCCTCTGTAGGGTGCAGTTATGAAGGAGGCAAGATGGACCCGAACGCGTTGCTTACCGACTATGCCCACATGGGTCACCTGGCGGAAAGCACCCGGGCTCTCTTGGCCCTACTTTTGGATCAAGGCGGCCTGCCGCCTGAGCAGCGCGATGTGCTGGACGAAACTCTCTCGCACTTGACGGACGTTCGCGAGGGCTTGATCCTCAGCCTGCGCGCAGATGCCGCCGACGCCCGCGAACTGCAAGACCTGGTTCGTTACACGCTGGGCGCGCTGGATTGGAGTTGGCTGCAAGAACTGGGACTCGAATTGATGCCAGACGAGACCATCTACCTGCCGCGGCTCCAGTTGCTCGCCTTCGCCCATAGCTACCTCACGCTGGCCCTGATGCCACGCTTGCCTCGCCGGCAGATCACGTTCCCCCAGCCGCGCTCCTACGCCGACATTCCGGTCCCGCGTCGCCCCGGCGAGGTGCTGGAGCGCATTGAGGAGCTCGAGCGTGTTCTGATCCGGGTTCAGATCCGAGCCTCGACTGACTCGTTCACCGGCGATATCTTGCGGCGAACCTACGGCTTCTTCGAGACCAGCGCCTGGCTGGTCCGCGACCACCTGCGTCTCTTCGGCCGGCACGATGATTGAACGATAGGTGTTCCGAGTCCAAAGTTACCGGCCATGAATTCCGCGAGTAAAAACGCTTGTGGCGGGCCCTCATCCCTCCACGGCTTCGAGCGGAAGAGATACGACGCACCTGACTCCCCCGCGAGCGCCCAATCAGGGACGAGCTGCCTGCCCACCGCGGCCCGGTGGCGCAGGCTGGCCGGGGCCTCGCACCTGAACAATCGCGCCACGCGTTGACAGCACGACGGCTTTGAAGTAGGCTTGCTAAACTTGGGTGAGAGAAGGTACAACCGATGAGTGAGGGCCAATTCTTCGATGAATCGAAGATTTATGTCAAAGCTGGTGATGGCGGTAATGGAATTGTCGCCTTCCGGCGAGAGAAGTACGTCCCCCGCGGCGGCCCGGCCGGCGGGAATGGCGGCAAAGGTGGCGACGTCATCCTGCGCGTGAACCCTCAGCTCAACACCTTGATCGCCTTCCACAACCAGATCCACTACCGCGCCGAGCGGGGCCGGCACGGCGAGGGGAGTAATAAGCAGGGAGCCTCGGGCGACGACCTGATCCTTGACGTTCCACCGGGAACGATCGTGCGCGACGCCGAGACCGGCGAGTTGCTGGGCGATCTGACCAGCGCTGGTCAGACCCAGGTCGTCGCCCGCGGGGGGCGCGGGGGACGTGGCAACGCCGCTTTCAAGAGTCCTACCAACCAGGCGCCTCGTCTGGCCGAGAAGGGCGAACCGGGCCAGGAGCGCTGGCTGCAGCTCGAGCTCAAAGTCCTTGCCGACGTTGGCCTCATCGGCCTGCCCAACGCCGGCAAGAGCACCCTCCTCAGCGTCATCAGCGCCGCCCGCCCCAAGGTCGCCGACTACCCCTTTACCACCCTCAGCCCCAACCTCGGCGTCGTCACGGCCGGCGACGCTCCGCCGTACGTCGTCGCCGACATTCCTGGGCTGATCGAGGGCGCCCACGAGGGCAAGGGTCTGGGCGATCGGTTCCTCCGCCACATCGAGCGCACCCGGCTGCTCGTGCACCTGTTGGACGGCAGTTCGCCCGATCCGCTGGCCGATTTCCAGATCATCAACCAGGAGTTGGCCGATTACAACCCGCGGCTCGCGTCGCGCCCGCAGTTCGTGGTCTTCAACAAGATTGACTTGCCCAGCGCTCGCGAGCGC
>DOUV01000124.1 GCA_003520455.1 Chloroflexota bacterium
CGAGGTCAGCCCGGCGGTGTCGCGAATCGCGCGCGAGCAGGGAATCTCCCTGAGGGAACTACTCGCGATCAATGGCTCGGGAGAGGGTGGGCGTGTGACAAAGCGCGATCTTGAGCGCTACCTCAAGACGCGCCGGGCGGTCATTCCATCGCCAGGCCCGGCAGAATCAGTGGGCTTTCCGGCGGAAAGCCCACCTGCGCCAGCGCCGTCCGCTCCGTCCCCCGCCCCGGCGCTCTCTACCTTGTCGAAGCCGGCAACGGAGCCAGTCACGACCGGGTGGAGCACGCCCGACGAAGTGACGCTCGGGCAGACGCTCCCGATGACCCCGATGCGCGCGGCGATTGCCGAGCACATGGTTCGCAGCAAGCAGACCTCACCGCACGTCACTTCGATCGCTGAGGTCGACATGAGCCGTGTCATCGCCTATCGCCAGGCCAACCGCGAGGTGTTCGCGCGGCAGGGTGTCAACCTGACCTACACCGCCTTCTTCGTGCAGGCCGCCGTGGAGGCGTTGAGGCGCTACCCGCTGGCGAATGCTTCGCTCGTCGATAACAAGATCGTCATCCACCCGCGGGTCAACGTCGGCGTCGCCGTCGCTCTGGAGAATGGTCTGATCGTTCCGGTCGTGAAGCGTGCGGAGAATCTGAGCCTCAAGGGGCTTGCAGCGGCAATTAACGACCTCGCGACGCGAGCGCGCCAGAAGAAGCTATCGCACGATGATGTGCGCGACGGAACGTTTACGGTAACGAACCCCGGCATGCAGGGGGTCCTTTTCGGAACGGCGATCATCAACCAGCCGCAGGCTGCCATTCTGGGCGTGGGCGCCATCGCGGAGCGCGTGATCGCGCTGAATGGCGCCATCGCGATTCGCCCCATGGTCTACCTGAGCCTGACGTACGATCACCGCATCATGGATGGCGCAGGAGCCAATTTCGTGATAGTCGCCATCCGGGATTTCTTGCAGAACTACCCTCTCGTGTAGCACTCGGTTACAGCTAAATCGATAGATTGGGTGCGCGCCCGCAGCGCGCACCCAATCTATCCCAACACACGTGACAGAGCAGCAGGTACTGGCTGGAACAAGGGGAGACGTCATGCCGGAGATTACCGCGGACCTCGCACGGACGTTCTACTCCAAGATGATGCTGACGCGCAAGCTGAGCGAGCGCCTGCGCCTCCTACGCCACCAGGGTGTCATCAACATCGTCGCGCTCCCCGATGGTCACGAAGGAGCGCAGGTGGGATCGGCGAGCGCGCTGCGAGCCGGGGTCGACTTCTTCTACACCTATTACCGCGACATGGGCGTAGCGATCGCTCTAGGCATGCGCCCTCATGACTTTATGGCCCAGGCCTTCGCGCGCGTGACTGATCCGAACTCGCGCGGTCGCCTCTTGCCTGGCGACCTCAACTACCCACCGCTTAAGCTCATGGCCGGTGGTGGGCCTATCGCGACTCAGCTCCCGCAAGCGGCCGGGACGGCGCTCGCCTCGACGATCAAGGGCGAGGATGCTGTCACGATCGTCTACTTCGGCGAGGGTGCGAGTAGCGAGGGCGAATTCCACGAAGCCTGCAACCTCGCTGGCCTCCACCACTTGCCTGTGATCTTCTTTTGCGAGAATAACCACTATGCGCTCTCGGTCCCCCTCGGAAACGAGGTCGCCGGCGGAACGGTCTCGTGCCGGGCCGCGGGGTACGGCTTTCGCGGTATCACCGTGGATGGGAATGACGTTATGGCCGTCTACGACGCAACCTATGAAGCCCGGGAGCGCGCGCGCCGAGGGGAGGGGCCGACGCTCATCGAAGCTCTCTGCTACCGCCTGGCGGCACATTCAACCGACGACGACGATTCACGGTATCGAAACCGGGACGAGGTTGAAGCACGTCGCGCCGACGATCCCCTCCTACGTCTGAAACGGGTCATCGTCCAGCGAGAATGGCTCTCCGACACGGAGATGGCGCGCCTCGACGCGGAAGCGGCGGCCGAGATTCGTGATGCTCAGAGGTACGCGGAGGAGAGTCCTCACCCGGACCCCTCCGAGTTGTGGGAACACCTCTACGGGACGTGAAAGAGAGAGGGGACCGCCAGATGCCGAAAATCAATGTGATCACGGCGATCCGGGATGCGCTCGACGAAGAGATGGCCGCCGACGAGCGGGTTATCGTCATGGGAGAGGATGTCGGAAAAATCGGCGGCGTTTTTCGGGCCACCGAGGGTCTGTGGCAGAAATACGGGGGCAAACGTGTGATCGACATGCCGATCGCCGAGGGGGCGATTGTCGGGGCGGCGATCGGCGCGGCGCTGAATGGCATGCGACCGGTGGCTGAGATCCAGTTCGTGGACTACATGCACCCCGCGTTTGATCAGATCGTGAACGAAGCGGCCAAGATTCGGTACCGGTCGGCTGGGGGCTTTCACTGTCCGATCGTGGTGCGCGCGCCGTCGGGTGGTGGCATCCACGGCGCGCTCTACCACTCTCAGTCGCTGGAAGCCTTCTTTTGCCACTCGCCGGGGTTGAAGGTCGTGGCCCCCGCGACTCCCTACGATGCGAAAGGGTTGCTCAAGGCGGCGATCCGCGATCCCGACCCGGTCGTCTACCTCGAATCCAAGGCAACGTACCGGACTGTAACCGGAGAGGTGCCGGTGGAGGATTACATCGTTCCTATCGGCGTCGCCGACGTGAAACGGCGCGGTGAGCACTTGACCTTCCTGACGTACGGGGCGATGGTGCACGAAGCGCTCAAAGCGGCTGATCGCCTCGCCGGAGAAGATATCGATGTCGAAGTCGTCGATCTGCGGACCCTGGCGCCCCTCGATTGCGAGGCGATTCTGGCCTCGGTTCGCAGGACCGGCAAGGTCCTGATCATCCATGAGGCGAACAAGACCTGCGGGCTGGGCGCCGAGCTGGCTGCACTGATCAACGAGGAAGCGTTTGAGTACCTGGATGCTCCGATCCGTCGCCTGACCGGTCCCGATGTGCCGGCCATCCCTTTCGCCTCGTCGCTCGAAGCTGCCTTCATGCCGAGTGCCGAGAAGATCGTGCAGGTCGCACGGCGACTGGCCGCCTATTGAGCGGGTGCGCTGCAAGCGAGCCGTTCGGCGTATGACCAGGTTCGAGGTCACTGTCCCGTGTGGCACGCGTACGTGCGCCACACGGGACAGTTCAATGGGCCTTAGACGAACCGTATCTGTAGAGAGGATCAGATGCGAGAGAGTGACATCGTCATTATCGGTGGAGGGATTGTCGGTCTCGCGACGGCCTACGCTCTTCTCGAGCGTTTCCCGGAAAAATCGATCACTATTCTTGAGAAAGAACAGGATGTGGCGCAGCACCAATCGGGCCACAATTCTGGAGTCTTGCACACGGGCATCTACTACAAACCCGGCTCACTGAAGGCGATCAACTGCCGGGCCGGGAAGAAGGCCATGGAGGCGTTCTGCGAGCGCGAGGGCATCCCCCTACCGTATCTGCGGCAAAGTGATTGTGGCGGTCGATGAGGCCGAGCTTCCGCGGTTGCAGGCGCTCTATGAACGAGGTCGCGCAAATGGTGTTGCGTGCGAGATGATTCGGGTGGATCAGCTCCGGACGCTCGAGCCGCATGTCGCCGGCATCAAGGCGATCCATGTCAGGGAGGCAGGAATCACCGATTACCGCCGAGTCTGCCGCTGTATGGCTGAGATCATTGTGAAGCATGGCGATCAAATCCATACTGGCACTCGCGTAACCGGTCTGCATGAAGGCCCGAAGGGTGTCGTCGTTGAGACCATAGCGGGGGACTTTGCCGCCGACTATGTCATCAACTGTGCGGGCCTCCAGTCCGACCGGATCGCTGCGCTCGGCCCGGCGAAGCCCTCCGCCAAGATCCTTCCCTTTCGAGGCGAGTACTATAAGCTCAAGCCCGAGGCAGAGTATCTGTGTAACACGCTGATCTACCCTATTCCAGACCCTGCCTTTCCCTTCCTCGGCGTGCATTTCACTCGCGTGATCTCGGGTGAGGTCGAATGCGGTCCCAATGCAGTCCTCGCACTGGCCCGAGAGGGATATCGTAAGACCGATCTTCACGTCGGCGATCTGGCCGAGATGCTCGCATATCCCGGCTTTCGCAAGCTGGCGGGCAAGCACTGGCGAATGGGGCTTGGCGAGATGTGGCGGTCGATCAGCAAGGGCGCCTTTGTCAAAGCGCTCCAGCGGCTCATGCCTGAGATCACCGAAGATCATCTCGAACCGGGTCCGGCGGGTGTTCGCGCCCAGGCGGTAGCCCCAGATGGTTCGATGCTCGACGATTTCTCATTCAAGGAGAGCCCGCGAATCGTCAATGTCATCAACGCGCCGTCTCCCGCCGCGACGGCTTCGATCAGCATTGGTCGGTCCATTGTGCAGCGGGTCGCAGAGAGATTGGTGTGATGCCTCGTGACACGGGGGCACGAATGGCGCTGGGGCCGCTCGTGCAGATTCACCAGCCTGTTGTCATCTCACCCAGTTGTTGAGGGCTCGCACGGGTTGAGGGTTGGTTGAGTCGCGAGGGGTATGATAGGGTCTCGCTAAAATAATAGTTACACGTTTGCTAGTCTATTATTGATATATCAGTAGATCGTAATCTGGTATGAAAGAGCGCGCGACTTTTCGAGGGGGTGTTGCCGTGAACGAAATCCGCACGGTTGACCTGCGCCGGCAACATGGACTCATTGCGAAGGACGTCGAGGACGCGATACGCCGGGTCTTGGAGCGTGGGATTTTCGAGCTTGGTCCTGAGAAACGCGCCTTCGAAGAGGAATTCGCCGCGTTTTCCGGTGTCCGACACGCAGTCGGTGTCGGGAGTGGCACTGATGCCATCGAGATCGCGTTACGTGCCTCTGGAATCGGCCCCGGTGACGAAGTTATCACAGCGCCCAACTCGTGCCTCTCGACGACCGCTGCCATCAGCCATACCGGAGCCACGTTCGTCTTCGTGGACATAGACGAGCGGACCTACGCCCTTGACCCCAGCCAGGTCGAATCCCGAATCACGCCGTCCACCAAAGCCGTCCTCGCGATTCACATGTATGGGCATCCTGCCGACATGGATGCCATCAACGAGATCGCTCGGCGTCACGATCTGCTCGTCATCGAAGATGCAGCCCTGGCTACCGGAGCACGATACAAAGGTCGACCGGCGGGAACGCTCGGCGATGCGGCGTGCGCGAGCTTTGCACCGCCGAAGATTCTCGGTGCATACGGTGACGCCGGGATGATCCTGACGAATGACGAACAGTTCGCCGCGCGGGCCAGGCTGTGGAGCAACTACGGTCAAGGAAGCGACTACGATCCGTATAGTCTTTCACCGAGGGATGGGATCGACTATTTTGTCGAAGGGCGGCATAGCCATATGGATGAGCTCCAGGCTGCGATTCTCCGCGCCAAGCTGCCTTTCGTCGACGGCTGGGTCGCGCGCCGCCGGGAGATTGCGGCCCTCTACAACAGGCTCCTGGCCGGGTACGACGTCGTCTTGCCCTACGAAGCGCCCACAGTCCAGCACGCTTACCGGAACTACACCATCCGGGTTCGCGATCGCGATACGCTCCGCAGAACGCTGGCCACGCGAGGGGTGGCATCGGGAATTCTCTACAGCCCACCAGTCCATCTGCAGGCCGTCTACGGGCGCTATGGTTTCAAAAAAGGGGACTTCCCGATGACCGAGCGAGTCGCTGAAGAGTTGCTTTGCCTGCCTGTCCATCCGATGCTCACGGATGAGGAAGTCGAGCGGGTTGCCGGTATCGTTCGGATCCATTGCGAGACTGTCTCTTCGGTCAAGAAACATCAGGAGGAAAACTTGCTGTGAGCACAGAACAACAGCTGGCGGGAAGGGTCCAGGCACTGCTGGGACAGATGAGCAACCCCTTAGCGCCCGCTATGCGTGAGGTCAAGGACATTATTCCCCTCAGTCAGGGTGATCCGGATCTCGACACGCCACGGCACATCGTGCACGCGGCCCAAGAGGCTCTCGAGCAGGGCTACACCCACTATACGCCCATCAAGGGGCTGGGGGAGCTCCGAGTGGCAATCGCGCGCAAGTTTGAGGCCGACAACGGCCTCACGGTTGATCCCGCGCGCGAGGTGATCGTGACGTCGGGTGCTCAAGAGGCGGTCTTCGCGGCCGTGCAGACGCTGCTTGATAAAGGGGACCAGTTGCTGGTCCCCGATCCCTTTTACACGGCCTATCGGATGGCCGCGTGCATGGCGGAGGCTGAGCTTGTGCCGATTCGAACCTACGAGCGTGACAGTTATCTCCTCCAGCCGGAGGCGCTGGAGGAGCAGATTACCCCTCGCTCGAAAGTGCTCCTCATCATCAATCCCACCATGCCGGCGAGTGGAATCTACTCGCGGCAAGCCCTGGAGCGGTTGGCGGACGTCGTCCTCAAGCACAATCTGACCGTCATCTCCGATGAGCTCTATGAGAAGATTCTCTTCAATGATGTCACCCACACCAGCATTGCCGGCCTGCCGGAAATGCGGGACCGAACTATCACTCTGAATGGTGTCTCCAAGACCTACTGTATGACCGGCTGGCGGGTAGGCTACGCCGCCGGCCCGGCCCGCTGGATCGATGGGATGGAAGCCGTCAAGCAGGCATTGACCATCTGCACGCCGGCCGTCTCGCAAAAGGCCGCCCTGGCGGCGTTGGAAGGGCCACAGGAGTTCGTTGCCGAATCACTCGCCATCTATGACCAGAGGCGCCGCACCATCATCGACAGGCTGGAGCGACTGGGTATTACCTACGGGACCTGGAACGCCGGGTACAGTGTTCTGGCCAACATCAGACCATCAGGGCTGAGCGCCGTCGACTTCGCAGAAAAGTTGCTGCGCGAGACGCACGTGTACGCCGGACCGGGCGAAAACTTTGGGAAGGGTGGCGAAGGCACGCTGCGAGTCTCGTTTCTTGTGCCGCAACCGAAGCTGAACCAGGCGCTGGATGGGCTTGAGCGAGTGTGGAAGTCGGTGGCGTAGATAGGCGTGCGGTTCTGCGAACGGCTTGTTCGGGCGGGGATCGAGACGGCGCTTCTCGCCGTGCCCACGCGCTATTCGAACATCGATAGCTGGCCGGCCTCGGCCGCGGCGATCGAGACGGCGCTTCTCGCCGTGCCCACGCGCTATACCCACAGTCCCTTCGAGATGATTCACGAGGACGATCTCGCGGCAGCTGTAGATCTGCTTCACGCGTTGGTGGTCGCTCATCGATCGTAGGTTGTTGACGGCTGAGGTTCGCCGGTTCAGAAGCAGAAGCGCAGCGGACGACAAAGGAGCAACTTGAATGAAACTGGAAGGACGGGTGGCTCTGATCACGGGCGGTGGTTCGGGGATGGGGCGAGCGACCGCCTTGCTCTTCGCTACAGAGGGGGCTCGCGTGGTCATCGCGAACCGGACGGAGGCGACCGGCGCCAAAACAGCTGAGGAGATTCGCGACCTGGGCGGGGATGCTCTCTTTGTTCCAACCGATGTAACCCAGGAAGCAGACGTGCGGCGTGTCGTTGCTGCGACACTGGAACGCTACGGTCGGATTGACATACTCTTCAACAACGCCGGGGAACCGTTCGATCTGCCCCTGTTGGGCCTCGACGTGAAGGAGTGGGATCGCTGCTTTGCTGTGAATCTGCGGTCTGTCTTCCTGGCCTGCAAATCCACGATCCCCCACATGCAGAGGGCGGGAAGCGGTGTGATTCTCAACAATGCCTCGCAGATTGCGCTGGCCGGCGCGGCGGGAGCACCGGCCTATGCGGCGGCCAAAGCGGGTGTGGTCTCACTCACCAAATCGCTGGCGCTCGCTCACGCGAACGATGGGATCCGCGTGAACTGCATCTGTCCGGGTACGACCTGGACGCCGCTCGCTGAGAAGGGATACGGCAGTCTGCCAGACCCACAGGCTGCCATCGAAGGCTCGAAGAAGCGCATCCCCTTGGGGCGGCTCGGGAGGGCCGATGATATTGCCCAGGCGGCGCTCTATCTCGTATCCGACGCTGCTTCGTTCGTCACAGGGGCGGTCCTCCTGGTCGATGGTGGGCGCATGGCAGGCGCGGCAACCTGATTGTGGGCGACTGGAGCCGGCTGCAGGCTGTGGTTCAACAGGGGGTGACGCTGTGGCTCTGCGTTTGTAAGCTACAGCGTCATCCCACAACTACCACTGGCCAGCGAATCTGAGACTGAGGGGAATGCCCAAAGCATGCAACGGACAATTCTGGTTGTAGACCCCGACGGATCGCTGCAACGAGTTCTCGAAGGTACGAGTATCCCTACGGGTTGGCGCCTGACAGTGCTGCGCTCAACCGATTCGGGGGAGCTTCGCCCGGCGCTGGCCGAGAGTGAGGTCTTGGTCGTCAAAACGGCACCCGTCAGCCGGGCCGATCTGGAGGCCGCGCCCCGGCTTCGCCTGATCCAAAAATTCGGTCGTCGAACCGAGAACATTGACCTCGACGCCGCGCGCGAACGCCGCGTTCGCGTGGAGACAATGCCTCTGGAACACGGTGTTTGGGTTGCCGAGCAAGCGATCATGCTGTTGCTCGCCCTCACCAAGAAGCTGCTACCCGGCCACCTTGGCGTCATCGCCGGCGAGAATCCGGGGCGCATCGAACCGTTCCGCACCTCCCAGACCCATTCGACCTACAACTGGACTGGCCTGGGCGGACGCGGCACCCTTTTCCGGCGGACACTCGGGATCGTCGGTCTGGGTGAGATCGGGACGGAGGTTGCCCGCCGCGCGAAGGCGTTCGACATGGAGATTCTATACTACAACCCGCCGGCCTTGCGCTTGAGAGCTGAGGCGGAGCAAGAACTGGCCGTCACCTACCAACCGCTCGAACAGTTGCTCTTACGTTCGGACTATGTGACTCTGCACATTCCCCACACCGGCGAGACCGAGGCGCTCTTTGGCGAGCACCAGTTCGCGCTGATGAAACCGGGCGCGTACTTCATCAACTGCAGTCGCGGCGGGGTAGTAGACGAGCGGGCGCTGTGCTGCGCCCTCGCGACCCGCCAGATTGCCGGTGCCGGGCTGGATGTTTTTGAGTTCGAGCCATTGCCGCGCGACAGCGAGCTCCTCCGGCTCGAGAACGTTGTCCTGACGCCTCACAACGCCGGTGGCCCGCTCGAAACGATTGCTGGAGAGGGACGCGAGCTGATCGAACGAATCGCACACTCGCTCGCCACCTGCAACAGGTGACCCCGGAGCGTTCCAAGTTTCTGCTCACGACACACGAAAGGAGCAACAGCATATGAAAGTCTACATCGCAACTGACATGGAAGGCACGGTCGGTGTCGTCAACCGCCAGCACACCCACTCAGGAAAGCCGGAGCACCCGGCGGCACGGCGATGGCTCACCAACGAGGTCAACGCTGCGATCGCGGGAGCCAAGAAAGCTGGTGCCGACGAATTCGTCGTGCTTGATTCGCACGGCAACTGCCTGAACATTCTCGCCGACCAACTCGATGAAGATGCGCTCCTGATTGCGGGCTATCCCGGTATGACGACGATCGGCGCGATCACCGGGGTGGACGATACCTTCGATGCGGCAGGTTTCATCGGCTTCCACGCGCGTGAGGGAACCGAGATCGCTGTGCTCGACCACACGGCCTACTCTGAGACCGTTGCCAGGGTCGTCATCAATGACCATGAGGTTGGCGAATACGGTGTCGTCGGCGCCTACATTGGCATGTATGGGGTTCCGGTCGTCTTTGCGGCCGGCGATCAGGCGTTCGAAGCGCAGATCAAGGATCTGATACCAAATATCGCGTACGCCCGGACGAAGACTGCGGTCAGCCGTTATAGCGCTATCAACGTGCACCCAAACCGCGCCGCGGCGATGGTCCGCGACGCAGCAGAGGACGGTGTGTCGCGCCGAGATGAGATCGAGCCGATCACCTTCAAGGCGCCAATCACGATGAAGGTCACCTTCCACCAGCCGGTAATGTCGCAGCTCGCGGAGTGGGTACCCGGCGTGAAGCGGGTCGATTCGCGAACGCTCTCGTTCACCGCGGACGACTACAAGGTGGTCCACGGGGCTTTCTCATCCATGTGCGCACTCTCCGGCGAGGTGCGCCGCATTCTGGCCTGATTCGCCGATTCAGCGATCTGCGAACGAGGAGAAACAACCATGCAAGAGTACACCAGGTCCGTCGAGGAAATCGAGCCCGAGGAGCGCCCCTATCTTTTTGGACGCCGCATCTTCCAGGGGGATACGCTTGAAATGGCCCAGGTAAGCCTGAAGCCCGGCGCCAAGATGATTACACACTCACACCCGGACGGTGAACAGTGCTACTACGTGCTGGCGGGGCGAGGCCGGCTCGTTATCGAAGGGACCCCCTACGATCTCTACCCCGGGATAGCCGCTTTCGTTCCGCTTGGATCCCAGCACTATACGGAGAATACCGGCGACGGTCTCTTGACCTACGTCGAGGCGCGCAGCAAAGCAGTGGAGAATTCGGGCAACTGATCCTCACAAGTCCGATGTGCCAACAAGGAGTTGAGCGTCATGCATGACGATTATTTCGTAACCGTTGATCACAAGGGCCTCCTGGATTTTCTCACCGAGGTCTATCAGCGCGTTGGCCTCTCTGCCGGCAATGCGGCACTCGTGGCGGATTCGTTGGTGACCCCGAGTCTTCAGGGAAACCCTTCGCACGGGGTTCTCCTTGCCTACGGCTATTTCAGGCGGCTGCAGGCCGGGAACCCCGATCCGAAGGCCGTGCCGGAGGTGATCTCGGATAGTGGCGCGACTGCCGTCATCGATGGGAAGAACGCGATGGGGCAGATGGTCAGTGCCCTCGCCATGAGGCTTGCCATAGACAAGGCCCGGGACTATGGCGTGGGGATCGTCGGAGCGCGTGCGACCAATCACTTCGGAGCAACAGGATATTGGTCGAGTATGGCTCTCAAGAGCGATATGATTGGCATTGCGATGACGAATACCTCGCCTCTCATGGCGCCGTGGGGTGGGACGACACCGGTCTTGGGGAGCAGTCCGGTTTCGGTTGCGATCCCGGCCGGCCGGGAAGCGCCTGTGCTGTTGGATATGGCCACCACCATGGTCGCGGGCGGGAAGCTCAGGGTTGCCCAGATGCGGGGCGAGAAGATCCCAATCGGCTGGGCGGTCGGTGCCGACAATCAACTCACCGATGATCCGGCTGCGGCACTCAAGGGGCACATTCTGCCGCTTGGCGGCGTCTGCGGGTACAAGGGGTATGGGCTCGCGCTCGTCGTCGATATTCTCAGCGCGGTCTTGATGGGCGCGGGGTTTGGAACCGCGATCAAGCTAGACTCGAAAGATCCGCGGAACCTGGGCCACTACTTCCAGGCGATCGACGTTTCCCGCTTGATGCCGGTGGATGAGTTCAAAGCGCGGGTAGATGCCTTGTTGCAGGAGCTCAAATCGTCGGAACTCGAGCCGGGTGTCGAGCGTGTGTACTACGCCGGCGAGATGGAAGCGGTCTTCGCGGAGGAGCAGCGGCGCAATGGGCTTCGTCTCGATGGGCCGGTCTACAAGGATCTGGAGAAGATAGGGGCGGAGGTAGGCGTGCCGGTTACCTTCCGGCGGGCGTGAGTGTGGGCGGGCGAGGCGATACGGCTCCAGGAACGCGCCTGCTTCCCCGGCGTGGTGTCGCACCGCCGGTCGCGATCTTCCGCAGCGCAAGCGGGAGGACAAGATGCGGAAGTATATCAGTAGGCAAGTGGCGATGGTCATCCCGACGTTGCTTGGCGTCTCGGTTGCTGTTTTTCTGATGCTGCACCTGACACCGGGGGGCGCCGTCGAGGCCATTCTCCTTCAAGGCGGCACGGCCCTGTCGAGCGACTCGATGAAGGAGATGCGCCACAAGCTCGGCTTCGACGATCCGCTCTACCTCCAGTACCTGCACTACGTCGGTCACGTCGTTCGCGGTGATCTCGGCACGTCCTATCGTACTCAGCGGCCTGTCGCCGAGATGATCCGTGAGGCACTGCCAAGCACAATCCAGCTTGCGATCGCCGGGATGGCGATCGCACTCTCGCTTGGGCTGACGTTAGGGGTTGTCTCGGCCATCTGGCGCAACACATGGATCGATACCCTCGCGATGATCCTCGCGATGCTTGGATGGTCGCTCCCGCAGTTCTGGCTCGGACTCTTGCTGATCCTTGTGTTCTCCGTAAGGCTCGGCTGGCTCAACATTGCTAGCGGGGGAGGGATCAAGACGCTGATCATGCCTGCCGCCGCACTCGGCCTGAGTACGGCTGGCGTCACCGCCCGGTTAGTCCGGGCCGGGATGCTTGAGGTCTTCCGGATGGACTACGTCACGACCGCGCGCGCCAAGGGATTACACGAGCGCGTCGTTATCATCCGGCACGTCTTGCGGAACGCCCTCATCCCGGTAGTCACCATCGTTGGCCTGCAGTTCGGGCGTCTGCTCGGCGGAACCGTCGTCATCGAGACTGTATTCGGGCGCCAGGGCGTTGGCCGGGTTGCGATCCAGGCGCTTCAGACCCGCGATATGCCGACGATTCAGGGGACCGTCCTATTCCTGGCGCTTGTTTACGTCGGCGTCAACCTCCTCGTGGATCTTTCGTATGCCGTCCTCGATCCGAGGATCCGCCACACGTGACAGCAGAGGGGGAGTCAGCCAAGATGAGCGAGGTAACCGAGCAACCCGGCACGTACGCAGCGCCACTCCCGAAAAGCCACGTCGAGCCACGCCCGCCGAGCCGGGCGATTGAACCGGGCTTCGTCCGGAGCAGGACCGCCTGGCGGGAGAGTTACTTCTATCAAGGATTCAGGCGGTTCCTGCGCAACCGGGGTGCGGTTCTCGCTGCCATTTTCTTACTCGCACTGATTCTGGTCGCCGTCTTTGCACCTGTCGTCGCACCGTATGACCCAATCAAGATCGACCCGACCGATACCAGGCAACGACCGAACTGGCGGCACCTGGCGGGCACCGACCCATTTGGCCGCGATATCTTGAGCCGCATCATCTACGGCACGCGAATCTCGCTGCGGCTCGGGCTGATCAGTGTTGCCGTCGCACTGGGTGTGGGTGGGATCGTTGGACTCTACGCCGGCTACGTTGGCGGGCGGCTCGATCTCTTCGTCGGGGTGCTCGTCAACATCATGCTTGCGTTTCCGGGGCTTCTCCTGGCACTCAGCGTCGTGGCGATTCTGGGACCCGGGCTGAATAATGTTATGCTTGCCGTCGGTATCTCGTCTATTCCGGACTTTCTCCGAGTGGTGCGCAGTTCCGTGATGTCGGTAAAGGAGGAAGCATACGTCGAGGCGGCCCGTTGTATTGGCTGTACTAACCGCAGAATCATCTTTCGGCATGTGGCGCCCAATGTCCTCGCCCCGGCGATCGTTCTCGCCAGCCTGTGGGTTGGAACTGCCATCCTTATCGGAGCGTCGCTCAATTTCCTGGGATTAGGCGCCCAACGCCCGATGCCCGAGTGGGGCTTGATGGTGAGCGAGGGTCGCGACGCCCTCGCAACAGATTGGTGGCTGAGTACCTTCCCAGGGCTTGCCATAGCCGTGACCGTTCTGGCTATGAATATTGTAGGCGACGGGCTCCGCGATGTTCTCGATCCGCGCTTCAATTGAAGTCCGTTCAGCCGGGTGCGAAAGGAGGTGATGTCAGTCTACTGAACGCGTGTGTTCCACGGCTTGAACAAACGTGGTACCTCAGCCAAGAGGAGGATTGTCATGAAAGCGAGAGGTCTCTTCCTGGTCGTCCTGTCCGTGCTGATCATTTCCGCGGTGGCGTGTGGCGGCCCGGCAACGCCCCAGACCCAACAGAGCCAGGCCCCTGCAGCATCGGAGCCAACCAAGGCGGCTGAACCGACAACGGCAGCAGAGCCGACTCAGGCAACAGCGCCAACCGCAGCCGCAGCGCCGACGGAAGCGTCGCAAACGACGGCATCATCGGGCGCGCAGAGCGGCGGGACCCTTGTCTGGGTGAATACGCCTGATCCCGACACGCTCGACCCGCACGCGAGCGTCTCGAGTTGGGTGGCCAATCAGGTATACTTGCTCTACGACCCGCTGGTTTGGCGGGGTCCGGAGCAGCAGTTTTACCCCGGCCTCGCAGAGTCCTGGGAGGTTTCGAGCGACGGTAAGACCTACACCTTCCATTTGCGGAAGGACGTGAAGTTCCACGACGGCACGCCCTTTAACGCCGAGGCAGTGAGGTACAACTTTGACCGGATCAAGGAGGGGCGCGCCGCGCGCGTGCTGGGCAAAGCCGCCTCCACCGATCTCATCGGCCCATACGATTCAACCGAGGTCATCGACGACTCCACCGCCGCGATCCACTTCACAGAGCCATACCCGGCGTTCCTCGACGCGGTGAGCACTCACTTCCTCTTCATCGTCTCGCCGGCTGCCGTCGACAAGTTCGGGGACCAGGATTTCGGCAAGCATCCGGTTGGCAGCGGCCCCTACATCTTCAAGGAGTGGGCTCCGGACCATCTCACCGTGGTCCGCAACCCCGACTACAACTGGGCGCCACCGTTTGCCAGGCACCAGGGCCCGGCCTATATCGAGACGATTACCCATCGCTTCGTAGATGAGGCCGGCACGCGCTCTGCCATGATCAAGAGTGGCGAGGCTCAGATTATGAGCCGGCCATCGACGAACGACGCCCTGGCATTCGCCAAGGACCCTGGTGTCACGTTCCTGGCCGGTCCCTGGGTCGGTCTCCCGCACGGGTACTTCCCGAATCTTACGAAGTATCCGATGGATGATTTGAAGGTGCGCCAGGCCCTCGAGTACATCACGAGCCAGGAATTGATGGTCAACACCCTCTGGCCAGATTACAACACGCCATCGCACGGACCGCTGGCGACTGGAATCTGGGCCTACAACCCGGAAGTCGAGAAGATGTACCAATATGATCTGGAGAAGGGCAAGGCATTGCTGGACGAGGCGGGCTGGAAGGTCGGTCCAGACGGTATCCGCGTCGACAAGGACGGCAAGCGCTTCCACATGGTTGTGCAGACCGTCCCGAACCCGGATATGAACGCGGGCTACGAATTCCAGCAGGCGCTCTACAAAGATGCCGGTATCGAGATGGAGATCGTGAGCAACGATTCCGCCGCGACCAACGACATCTGTACAGCCGGGAAGGTCGAGGCCTGCCCGCTCTACTTTGCCTTCACGGATCCGGGCGGATTGGCGATCATGTTCGATTCGAAGAACGCCGGCACCGGCTTCAACTGGGGGCAGATCAAGGATCCCAAGATCGACCAGATGCTGGCCGACGGTCTCAGGGAGACGGATGAGACGAAGCGCGCCCAGATCTATAAGGACCTCCAGGTCTACATCATGCAGCAGGCCTACTGGGTGCCGATGAATGAGTTCCGCTCCGCTCACGTCGTGTCCAATAAGGTGGCGGACGTCCAGCTGTCGTATAAGGATGCCAAATACCTCTATGTGTACGATGCGCATTTTGTGCAGTAGCCGCGGGCGGGCGGGGCGAGAACGCTCGCCCCGCCCGATTACGAGGGCGGTACGATGGATATCCAACCAGGCACGGGAGTAGCACGATGAATCCGACGGAGACGATGCTGCCGATTGAGCGAGCCATTTCCGATCGTGCCCGCCGGGTGACGGCCGGAGAGCGCGGGCAGCTCCTCGACATGGCTGCGGGCGTGAAGGACTTGATTACCCTGGCGCGGGGCGATCCCGACCTGGCGACGCCGGTGCACATTGTGGACGCGGCGAAACGTGCCCTGGATGAGGGCCATACCCACTATACGCATTGGGCTGGCACTCTCGAGTTGCGCCGGGCGATTACGGACAAACTGCGGCGCGACAACAACATCGAGGTCGATCCGGAGACAGAGGTGCTCGTCACGAGCGGCGCGCAAGAGGCGGTCTACCTGAGTTGCCTCGGCCTTCTCGATTCAGGCGACGAGATTCTGGTGCCTGATCCCCATTACATGACTTACGATACTGCAATCGCGCTCGCTGGCGCGCGGGCGGTCTTCGTACCCACTTCGGAGGCGGACGATTTCGAGGTTCGGGCCGACCAACTGGAACGCTTCATCACCGAGCGAACCAAGGCGATCTTGTTAGTTTCGCCCAATAATCCTACGGGCGGAATCGTTCACCCTGATACGGTTCGCGAGATTGCGGCGCTTGCGAAGAAGCACGATCTGATGGTGATCTCGGATGAGATCTACGAGAAAATCGTGTTCGACAGTCCGCAGTTACTGAGTATTGCGTCCTTGCCAGGTATGCGTGGGCGGACCGTGACGATCAATGGTTTCTCCAAGAGCTACTCCATGACCGGCTGGCGCGTTGGCTACCTCGCGGCGCCAGCCTCGTTTATTCGCGCGCTCGAGGCTCCGAAACACACGATCAGCATCTGTGCCTCCGCCGTCTCTCAGGCGGCGGCCCTGGCAGCGTTGACCGGCCCCCAGGAGTGCGTGGCCGATGCAGTCGCGACTTATGCCAAACGGCGCGACGGGTTGATGAAGGGGTTGGACGAAATTGGGCTAACCTACAGCCGACCCTGGGGGACCTTCTACATCTTCGCAAATGTCCGCTCCACCGGGCTCTCTTCCCTGGGGTTTGCCGTGCACGTTCTCGAAACGGCCGGTGTGCTTGTCCTGCCCGGTACAGCGTTTGGACCGGGGGGCGAGGGATTCGTGCGCTTCTCGCTGGTCCGGCCGATCGATCAAATCGAGGAAGCCATCAAGCGGATGAGAGTAGCCCTCACGGCGGGAGACAGGGGAGTGGCGCACACAGGTGATTGACGGGAGCCGTGGGTGAATGACTGAGGGTACGGTCAACCGTGAAAGCGCAAGAGAACGGTAGCAGCATCTTTCGAAACCTTACCGTCTTGAGTATAGAGCAAGCCCTGTCGCTCCCATTCTTTACCTACCGGCTCGTGCAGGAAGGGATGCGCGTGATTCGGGTCGAGCCGCCCGGCCGGGGCGATCCCAATCGCTATGTTGGGACAGATGTGCTCGGCGAGGAAGCGATGGGAAGCTATTTCTTGCCGTACAACGCTGGAAAGGAATCCATCACGCTGAATCTCGCCTCGGAAGAGGGGCGGGGCATCCTTCATCGCCTGGTCGCGGAGCTGCCGGTAGATATCTTCGCGTCTAATACCCGGCCTATGAATTACGCCAGGCTGGGTATCGATTACGAGACGCTCCGCCAACTCAAGCCAGATCTGATCTGGGTGGGCGTTACCGGTTTCGGGCCCGATATCGATGAGCCCGCCTACGACCCGATTCTTCAGGCCCGCGCCGGCTATATGGACCTGACGGGTGAGCCCGATCGCCCCCCCCAACTCTTCGGCCTGCCGATGGCCGATATGGGGGTCGCCGAGCACGGCTACGGGCAGGTCATGAAGGCGCTTTTCCAGCGGGCGGTGTCAGGTGAAGGCTCGCGCATTGACGTGGCCATGTATGACAGCGTGATCTCGTGGACCGTCATTCCCTTCACGATGGCGCGCACGTTCGGGACCGTGATGAAACGAACCGGCAATACCCATCAATTCTATGCCCCCGCCTCGATGTTCCCCTCGGCGGATGGGTACGTCTTCGTGGCTGTCGGCAGCGATCAACAGTGGGCGCAGCTCACCCGGATGCCGGAGTTCGCGCCGCTCGCGAGAGAAGAGTACCGCCACAACGCAGGGCGCAGTGCCAACGCACAAACGCTCAATCGGGAGCTCGCGGAGATTACGCGAACGCGGACGGCGGCCGAAGTCGCGCCCTTCTTCGCCGAGGCCGGCATCCCATTCTCGAAGATTTACACCCTGCCGGAAGTCGTAGAGGACCCGTTCGCCGAGAGCAAGCTGCTCTCGGCCAGCGATCCGCGCACCGGTCTGAGAGTGGAGATGCCGCCACCCCCAGTTATGACACCCTTCTTGCAGGAAGAACACATGGCGTTCTCTTTTGCGCCTCGGCTCGGGGAACACAATCATCGCATTTACGGCGAGACTCTCGGCTACAATCCGGTGGAGATCGCGGCATTCCACCAACGCGGTATCATCTGACTGTAGGTTCTGTAACTGTCAGGACTTACGAAGTAGGTTGACTTGCGGACGGAGTATCGCCTTGGAGTGCGCGCTTCAGCGCGCTGAAGCGCGCACTCCAAGCCAAATGCCGCTTCTTTGAGCCGTTCTGCCTCGCACCGCGTACGTCCTGTAACTGTGGGCTGCCCCAGGGGTCGCGTCGACGCCGACCTCTTTCGCGTCGTTCCGTTGCGGAACTACTATATACAACCCAATCCCCAGAGGTGGAGAGCCAGCCTCAAGTTCCCATCTCCGCCGTGAGCCGATCCAGCCGCGCCCGCAGGTCGGCCGCGGGCAGACGGGCGATGCGGCCCTGGAAGAGGAACAAGACGGCGAGGCTGGGGCGGGAGCCGAGCCAGAGGCTGGCGGCCAGTTGGGTGAGGGCCAACTCGGCGCCGTACCGCTCCAGGGCAAAGGCTTCGGCGGTGCGGTCGCGGGGGATGGCGCCGGTCTTGAACGCGACCAGCCTCCAGTGGCCCTCCGGGGGCTGGTAGAGGGCGTCGATCTGGCCCCTGACCAGCCGCCCGTGCCACTCGATGGTGAAGGGTACCTCGTGGAAGCGATGCCGGGCGGTGCCCATCTCGGCGCAGAGAGCGCTGCGCTCGAAGCGCTGCAGGATCTGGGCGGCCTTGCGAGCGGCCTGGGCCATCAGCGCCGGGTCGGTCAGGCCCAGGTTCCAGGCGTAGACCTCGAGCTGCGTCTCGAGGCCGGGGGTGTGACCAGGGAGTTGCCAGCGGGCGAGCGCGGCGCGGGCGACCTCACCGATCTGCCAGCCCCAGGGCGCACGCTGCTGCTCGGCCGGCAGGGACGGGCGCAGTTCAGGAGGGGCGCCCTCGACCTGCTGGCGATAGCGCGCCACGTCCTGCTCATCGCCCAGTCGCAGGTTGAACGTTGCGGCCTGGTACTGGCGCGAGGGGTTCGCCGCGCCGGGCACTGGTCTCTCCAGGAGCACCGGCACACTCGCCGGCACGCTGACGAAGGGCGATGCGGCGTTGAGCGGACCGGACTCCCACAGGCCGAGGTCGGCCTGGGGCACCCCTCCGCGGTCGAGTTCGGACGGCCATCGCTGCAGTCGCCACACGCGCACCTGACCCCACTCCCGATCCAAGAACTCAACCTCGTCTACGCCGCCGCGCGGGCATTCGAGTGCTGTGAGGAGGCGGCTGAGCCAGTCTGATCCAGGTCGCAGGCCGGTGCGCCCGCTGACGATCAGCAGATCGCGCGCGCGAGTCGCGCCGACGTAGAGCAGGCGGGTGGTCTCGGCCTGCTCACGGGCCTGTTCCTCGCGTTTGAGCAGCCGGTAGAAGACGGTTTCAACACTCTTCCCACCGGCGTCGGAAACTTTGAGAGCCAGCCCACGATTGCGAGCCAGGAGCAGGGTGTCGCCGGAGCGCCCCCGGCCGGGGTTTCGGCTGGCGTCGGCCAGCACCACGACGGAGAATTCGAGTCCCTTGGCGGCGTGGATCGTCAGGAGTTGAACCGCCCCCTGGGCGGCCACGAGCGCCTCGCTCTCGCGCGTCTCCTGGGCCGTCAGATCCTGGACGTAGCGGTTGAAGTCGCTCAGGAGGACCGAGCCGCGGGCGCGGGCCACCTCGAGGAGCTTCTCGACGTTGGCGCGGCGGCGGTCGCCATCGGGCAGACTGCTGAGGGTCGCCAGGAAGCCGGTGGCCTGGAGCGCGGTGTGCAGCAACTCGAGGATCGTCACCCGGCCGGCCAGCGCTCGCAGGCGGGAGAGGACGGTGTGGGCGTGGCGAACGGCGGCCAGGTCGTCGGGGTGCAGGCGCTCGACGGGGGGATTGGCCAGGCAGGCGTGGAGTGCCATGTGCTGGGAGTGCGCGTCGGGATGAGCCAGCACCAGCCAGAGCAGCGCCTCATCGCTCACGCCAAAGAGCGGCGAGCGCAGCACGCTCGCCACGGCCAGGTCTTCCGTCCCGTCGGCGCTGGCGACAGCAATCAGCAGGTTCAGCAGGTCGCGCACCTCTTGCCGGCCGTAGAAGCCACGCCCCGCGACGGTCACGAAGGGCAGCCCCGCCTGCTTGAAGACCTCCTCGTACAGCGGGATGTCGGTGGTGGCTCGAAAGAGGATTGCGATATCGCTCCAGGTGAGCGGGCGCGGCTCATCGGTGGCGGGGTCGTGCACCTGGCGCTCGCCCTCGACGAGGGTGCGCAGGCGGGTTGCCAGGGCCCAGGCCTCCCAGCGGCGCTCGTTCTCGGCGTCGGCTTTGCCCTCGGCCTGTGGGACCTGGCCGGTGGGCACCAGGATGAGTTCGAGCGGCGCTGCCTCGTCGGGCGGCAGCAGGCGATTGGCCTCCAGGGCCGCAAACGAGACCTGGGCCGGGCCGTCGGCGGCGAAGAGCACCGCGAAGAGATGGTTGCAGGCGCCCACGAGTGGGGCGTGGCTGCGGAAGTTGACGGTGAGCGCGTGGTGGGCTCCACCCCGCTGCGCGCTTACCGCACCAAAGATCTCGACGACGGCGCCACGGAAGCGGTAGATGCTCTGCTTCTGGTCGCCGACGACGAAGAGGCGACCCGGCGCGTCGCCGGCCAGGGCGTTGACGATGGCGACCTGGAGGTCGTTCGTATCCTGGAACTCGTCCACCAGGATATGCGAGAAGCGCGCCTGATAGCGTTCCAGCACGGCGGGATGCTCGCGGAACAGCCAGACGGTGTGCGTCAGCAGGTCGTCAAAGTCGCGGGCGTTGTTGGCGCGTAGAATCTCGTCGTAGCGGGTGTAGATGCGCCGCACGATCTCGCCGCGATAGTCCGGCGCGGGGAAATCCGCCGGGCCGATCAGCTCGTTCTTGGCGTCGGAGATCAGGCTGAGCATGGCGCGCGGGTTGTACTTCTTCTCGTCGAGGTTCAGCTCGTTGACCACCAGCTTGGCGACGGCGAGCTGGTCGGCGGTGTCGTAGATCAGGTAATCGCGGGTGAACGGCGTGTGCTCCGCCTCGCGGCGCAGGATGCGCGCGCAGATGGCGTGGAAGGTGCCAATCGATAGCCCGTCGAGCTTTTCCGAGCCTTCGAGCAGCGCCAGCACGCGGTTTTCCATCTCGCGCGCCGCCTTGTTGGTGAACGTCACGGCCATGATGTGCCAGGCGCGAACGTCCATCTCCTCGACCAGATACGCGATCCGGTGCGTCAGGACGCGCGTCTTGCCGCTGCCCGGCCCGGCCAGGACCAGGATTGGCCCTTCTCCGGCGCACACCGCTTCGCGCTGCTGCGGGTTGAGTCCCTGAGTGATCTTTGAGTCTGCCACGCCGGGTCGCTCCTTTGTTCTGTTCAACCGCTATTGTAGCGGGTCGATCGGCGGGCTGCCAGACAGAATCGGGAGTTATTCGTCCTTCAGCGAGAGGGCTAGCTCGTGCGACGTGCGAACGGGGAAGCTCAGCGACTCGCGCACGGCGAGCAGGTGCGCGTCGTTGGAGACCAGCACCGCGCCCGCTGCCGAAGCCAGCGCGGCGAACTT
>DOUV01000601.1:0-3089 GCA_003520455.1 Chloroflexota bacterium
TTGACAATAGGGTCCACCTTAGTCGGCCGCGTCCTTTGGTTGCGGGACACGTTTTCGTACACAGACCGAGATACGTGTCTTGGGAGATTCAGGTTATCCACCAATCCTCACCGTAGCACACCATGCCGAGCTTGCGAGCGACGCCCTGTAAGGCCGGGTTCATCTATCTACTCACGTGGAAATTCGGCTCAGATTGGCGCCTGGTCCTGCTCGCTTTCGCCAAGATTCCTTCCTCTCGTCCCAGGAGAGGCATAAAGTATAAAGTACCCGCGCCATCGTCGCAAGGGGGTCAATGACGATGAGGCCGCCGCGCAAGGAATTGCTCGGCCAGGTTTGTGACGACGATAATGTCCGCCCACGACCGCAAACGCGGCGGGCTGGCTGTGTGGAGTGCGCCGGGTGGCTGATGATTAGACGAAGCGGCTCGGCCACCTCCTCCGGACGCCTCGCTCATCCTCTTTGCAATCTGAGGGCGAAGCGTGGCGCCTTGCCGGCGCCGTTTCGTTTTGCTGGTGTCTGAGCCCCAAGGTATAATGCCTCTCTGATTCTACCTTGGAGTATTTATCGCAAATGTTGAGACGCTGGCGCTTGTGGTTGGGGCTAATCATCAGTGGGGCCTTTTTATATCTTGCACTACGAGGACTGTCGCTCGATCAAGTGTTGAAGGCACTCCGGGGCGCCAACTACTGGTGGTTGCTGCCCGGAATTGCGGTCTACTTCCTGGCGGTTTGGGCCCGCACCTGGCGCTGGCACTACCTGCTGCGGCCCCTCAAGCCGATCCCCCTCCGGACCTTGTTCCCTGTCGTGGCCATCGGCTACATGGGCAACAATATCTACCCAGCGCGAGCGGGTGAGTTGCTGCGCGCCTACATTCTGAAGCGGCAGGAGCGCGTGAGCATCAGCGCCAATCTGGCCACGGTGGTCGTCGAGCGCATCTTCGACGGTTTGGTGATGCTGCTCTTCGTCTTCGTGACCCTCCCGATTAGCGGCCTGGGCGGCAAGTACCAGGTGCTGGTGACGACCTTCAGCCTCCTCTTTTTCGGTGCCCTGCTGCTCTTCATGGTCATGGCAGTGCGGCCGGAGTGGTTCAAGCGTCTGCTGGCACTGCTCCTCGGCCTGGTGCCGTCGCGCTTCCACGGGCCCGCACACGAGACCCTCGACCGCTTCCTGGAGGGGCTGGAGAGTCTGCGGAGCGGGCGCGCCGTGCTGATGATCTTTCTCTCCAGCGTGGTTGTCTGGCTGCTCGAAACGGTGAAGTACTGGTTGGTCATGCACGCCTTCCCCTTCGAGGTCAGCTTCTACGTGCTGATGCTGATGAACGGTGTGGTCAATCTCTTCACGACCCTCCCAGCCGCGCCGGGTTACGTCGGCACCTTCGACCTTCCCGGGATTGAGATCCTGCAGCGTTTTGGGGTGCCTCACGATGTAGCGACCGGCTACACCCTGGTCTTGCACGCCGCGCTGTGGTTCCCGATCACCGCGGTGGGGGCCTTCTACCTCTGGCGGGCGAGGCTGAGCTGGGCTCAGGTGCAGGCCGATCTGCAAGGCGACGAGGAGGCACGCGAACTGGATCTGGTGAGTGATGATGAGGCGTTGGGGAAGGTCTGGAATGAGCCGTCGGGTGTGGCCGGAATCTAGTAGGCACAGGGTCGTGGTCCATCGATAGAGGCGAGCATCTGTTGAGAATTGCAATTATCGGGGCCGGCTTTGCCGGCCTGACGGCAGGGTACGAACTCAAGAGCGCGGGTCACCAGGTCACGATCTACGAGGCCGCGCCCCAGGCAGGTGGGCTTGCTTCAGGATTCAAGGCCCCAGGCTGGGACTGGTCGCTGGAGCGCTTCTACCACCACCTCTTCACCTCCGACGACGTCATTATCAACTTCACGCGCAAGGTTGGTTTCGGGGAGCAGCTCCTGTTCACGCGCCCGGTCACGGCCCTGGTCCACGAGGGGCGCCCGTACCCCTTCGACTCGCCGCCGGCCGTCCTGCGCTATCCGGGCCTCTCCTTCATCGAGAAACTTCGCACCGGCCTGCCTACGCTCTACCTGCGCCTGCGCCGCGACTGGCGCCCCTTCGAGCAGGTGACCGCGCACGAGTGGCTCACCAGGACGATGGGCCGCTCGGCCTATCGCAAGACGTGGGAGCCCCTGCTGCTGGGGAAATTCGGTGACTCCTACCAGGATGTTCCGTTGAGCTGGTTCTGGGCACGTATTTTCAAGCGCACGCCCCGCCTGGGCTACTACGAGGGTGGCTTCCAGGCGTTTGCCAACCACCTGGTCAGGGGTATCGAGCGGCAGGGAGGTGAGGTCCACCTGAACACGCGCATCCACCGCCTGCGCCCCGCCGGCGCCGAGTGGCGCGTGACGCTCGACTGGGGCGAGGAACTCTTCGACCGGGTGATTGCGACCGCCCCGCCGCGACTGATGGAACGGTTGGTGCCCGACCTCGCGCCGGCCTACCTCGAGAGCCTTCGCCGGCTGAAATCCCTCGGGGCGGTGGTGATGGTGGTAGCGCTCAGGCAGCAGTTGACGCGGGGTTTCTACTGGATCAACCTCGACAAGCGCGAGTTCCCGATGCTGGCGCTGGTCGAGCACACCAATATGATCGATCCCAGCCACTACGGCGGCGATCACCTCATCTACCTGGGCGACTACCTGCCGGCCGATCACCCCTATTTTTCCTACGACGCGGGCCAGCTCTTCGAGATCTATGAACCGGCGCTGCAGCGCTTCAACCCGGCCTACCGGCGAGAGTGGGTCCGCCAGCAATGGCTCTTCAAAGCGAGCTATGCCCAGCCCGTCGTCCCGCTGAACTACTCCCGCCACATCCCACCGCTCAAGACGCCGCTGGCCGGCCTCTACTTTGCCAGCATGAGCCAGGTCTACCCCTGGGATCGCGGGACCAACTATGCCGTTGAGATCGGACAGAACGTAGCTGCCACGCTGCTTGCCGATGCCGGGTTGCCTACGCCGGTTGCCCCACGCCAGGGTGAAGCGTTTTCGGTTGAAAAGATCGTCGGGTAATTGTGATATTCATCTTGCTCTGGTGACGGCTCCCACGCCTGGAATGATACTGTTGGCGAAATCGCT
>DOUV01000601.1:3157-3549 GCA_003520455.1 Chloroflexota bacterium
TACCAATTCGCCAACAGGATCCTGGAATGCGTGGGCTTCTAGGGACTTTCACCCATGCTGTGCCGCCCCACAGCGATAGAGGAGTTCTCTCTTGGCGGTCCAGATTTTACGTCGGGGCCTTCCCCCGACAACCGGCAATCTGAAGTTCTTAAAGAGCCGTATCGGGCGATGCGCTGAGGCTATTCTCCTGCTATCGCCGTATGCCCGACCGTATGCAAGTATTGTATCGCAGCGATGCGACAGAAGCAACGTTTCCGACGTTGCTATTCACATTGCGCTCGATTCTGCCCTGCGGGGCGCCCCGTGGCGTCGAGGTGGACGCTTGGGCAGCCCCCTCACCCCCTGGGGGGGGAGCCCAAGCAGGATCAGCTCGCCTGTCCCCTACGGGGGAA
>DOUV01000601.1:3639-10163 GCA_003520455.1 Chloroflexota bacterium
ACCCCTCAGGGCAGGGGCTCCCAGGGCTTCCAGCCCTGGGCTTTCTCTCGCGAGCATTGTAAGCTGAGTCTGCGTTGAACCGGGTCAGGTGCGACGCACTTCCGAAGTGCGTCGCACCTTATTGACGTCTGCTTCAGGAGTGCGCCCATCATGAAACGTATCTGCGTTACCGGAACGGGATATGTTGGCCTCGTTACCGGAACCTGTTTTGCCGACATGGGCAACAGAGTGATCTGCCTCGACATCGACGCACAAAAGATCGAGAGGCTCCGCAAGAGTGAGGTACCGATCTACGAGCCCGGGTTGGAGGAGATGGTCCGTCGCAACGTGGCTGCCGGCCGGCTGCATTTTACGACCTGTTACGAAGAGGCGATCCCCGAGAGCGAGTTTGTTTTCATCGCCGTTGGTACTCCCGAGGGTGTGGATGGCGAGGCCGATCTCAACTACGTCGAGGCCAGCGCGCGGTCGATAGCCCAGGCGATGATCCACCCGGTGGTGATCATCAACAAGAGTACCGTCCCTGTGGGGACAGGAGACTGGGTCGCCGACATCATCGGGCGCAATCAGTGCGAGCCGATCGATTTCGCTGTGGTCTCCAACCCCGAGTTTCTGCGCGAGGGCTCGGCGATCAACGATTTCATCCAGCCCGATCGCGTCGTGCTGGGCTCGCTCAACCGCGAGGCTGCCGAGCAGGTAGCCCAGCTCTACCTGCCGCTGCGCATCCCCATCATCATCACCGACCTGCGCACGGCCGAGATGATCAAGTACGCGTCCAACGCCTTTTTGGCCACCCGCATCTCATTCATCAATGAGATCGCCTCGATCTGCGAGAAGCTTGGCGCAGACATCAAGGAGGTTGCGGTCGGGATGGGCTACGACAAGCGCATCGGGCATCACTTTTTGGATGCAGGTGTGGGATACGGCGGCTCGTGTTTTGAGGGCCAGGAGACCGTTTTCACCCTCAACAGCCCGAATGTGGCGGCCGAGTCGTTTGAAACACTCTTCGCCAGTGCCGGCGAGCCGTTCCAGGGCGATTCCGTCCAGGTGTGCACGCCAAAGGAGCGGCGAGTCCTGGCGTTTGATCTGGAAACCGGGCGCCCGGCACTGGCTGAGGTCAAGGCCGTGACGCGGCGGCCCTACAAAGGAACCATGGTCAAGATCAAAGCGAGCATGGGGCGCTCGCTGCGGGTCACGGCTGACCATCCGGTCATTTTGCGCTCCAGGGCCGGTTTTGAGACTGTGCCGGCTCTCGCCGTTGCGCCGGGAGATCAGCTTCTGGCGCTGTGCGATCTTCCTGCCGTCGAGCCGGTGACTCAGCTCGATCTCATCGAATTGCTGGCCGGCAGCGAGCTGGAAGCCAATGTCTACGTCGCCCCCACCGACGATTCGTTCAGGGCCCAGTATGCTCGCTTTGCCGCCCACGTCCCGCTGGAGATGCTGCAGGATCTGCAGGAGATCGAGCGCGGGAATCGGATGCCGCTGCGCCTGTTCCGCCATCTGCGCAGGGCGGGCGTGCTCGGCGTGCCGGCTGAAAAGCTCCAACTCTCCACTGCCAGGGGGACGGGGACCCGGCTCAATGCCGTCATCCCGGTGGATGCCGACCTGTTGCGTTTCTGCGGTTACTACGTCGCCCAGGGCTCCATCAACTGCGCCGGCGGGCGGGCCGGCACGGTGCGGGAGCGCGTGGGGATCAGCTTCCATCAAGACGAGGTCGAGACCATTTCCGACCTGCACCACATCCTCGCGCGGTGGGGATTGAAGTTTGTCGAGCGGTGCACTCCACACGCTGTCACGACGATTGTCTCCTCGCGCATCTTTGCCTGGCTGCTCCGAGATGTCCTCAAGGTCGGCACGCGCTCAGACGACAAAGCCCTGCCGCGTCTGGCCTTCAACGTGACACCTGACTTGCGCCGCGAATTGCTCCGCGGCGCGTTCAGCGGGGACGGCGCCGTCACGACGGTGCAGAACGGCCGCAACCTGATATTCGAGTACGCGACCGCCAGCAAGCAACTGGCCGACGGGATGGCACTGGTATTGCAGTCGATCGGCATTGTCCCAGCCGTGCGCAAGCGGCGGGTGAATCGATCGAAACAACACGCGTACATCCTTCGAGTGAGCGGTTACGCTCACATGGCGGCCCTCCAGGATGTTTTCGGCGCCAGGCATCGCACCGCCATCAGCACCGTGCTGGCCGGCTACCAACGGCACAGTCGGCAGCGCGGTTTCTCGCATCAGGGGGGGTATGCGACCCTCACCGTCCAGGCCGTGGAGTATGAGGAGGTTGATACCACCGTCTATAGCCTGGAAACGAGCACCGGAACCCTCGTCGCCTCATCGGGCTTGATCTGCCACAACTGCTTCCCCAAAGACGTGAAAGCTCTCGCCCACATGGCGTCGGTTCACGGCTGCCACCCGCAGATGCTGCGCTCGGTCATGGAGATCAACCGCGACAAACGCCGCGAGGTGATCCACAAACTGCGTGATCTGTTCGATGGCCACATGCGCGACAGGACGGTCGGTCTGCTCGGCCTGGCATTCAAGCCCAACACCGACGACATGCGCGAGGCCCCGGCCGTCGAGATCGCGCGCCTCCTCCATCATGAGGGCGTCCATGTCAAAGGGTACGATCCCGTCGCCCTGCCGGTCGCCAGCCGGATGCTCCCCTGGCTGAAACTGGCGGAAGACCCCTACGACCTGGCCGATGGCGCCGATGCCATCATTGTCGTGACAGAATGGAACGAGTTCAAGCACGTGGACCTGGCCCGGATTCGCACCCTGATGCACACCCCGATCATCGTAGACGGTCGCAACGTCTATGAGCCGGAGACGATGGCACGGCTGGGCTTTATCTATCGTGGCATGGGCCGGGGCTACAATGGGGCCGGCAAAACCATGGAGCAGTAGCGGGCCGGCGCGGCCGATGAAAGCGTCTTGGTGGCACGTGATTTGCGGGCTGGTTGGAATGGGCGGCCAGCGCAGGCAGATTTTTGGAAATGCTGCCGGCAGCAGAGCGGCTTTTCACACTGCTCTGCTCTTCACCCGGGCGGGAACTGCGTCGGTAGAATTCTCATTCAACGGCGGATACCGAAAACGATAGGAGAAGCGCGAGTGAATCGCAATGGAGTTCGTGAGACTCGCCTTGAGAACGGGCTGCGGATTCTGACGAAAGAGTTACACCACGCCCCGGTCACGAGCTTTTGGGTCTGGTACCGGGTGGGAAGCCGCAACGAGGTGCCCGGGATCACCGGTGTCAGTCACTGGGTCGAGCATATGATGTTTAAGGGGACGGAGCAGTTTCCCAAGGGTGAGATTGACCGCCAGGTTTCGCGCCTGGGGGGGATGTGGAATGCATTCACCTGGCTCGACTTCACCGCCTACTTCGCCACGATGCCGGCCGACCGCATCGATCTCTCGCTCCGCTTGGAAGCCGACCGTATGGTCAACTCGCAATTCGAGCGCCAGGAGGTGGAGGCGGAGCGAACCGTCATCCTCTCTGAGCTCCACATGTACGAGAACCACCCGACCTTCCTGCTCGGCCGGGAGATGACTGCCACCGCCCTGCACGTCCACTCCTACCGGCACGAGACCATCGGCTGGGAGTCGGACCTCGAGACGATGACCCGCGACGACCTCTACCGCCACTACCGCACCTACTACGTGCCCAACAACGCCGTCGCTGTGGCGGTCGGTGATTTCGAGACCGAGGCGATGGTGGATCGCATCGCCGAGCTCTACGGCAGCATCTCGGCCGGGCCGCCGCATCAGCCGGTGACCTGGCACGAGCCGCCCCAGCGCGGCGAGCGCCGCGTTGAGGTGATCGGTCCAGGGAGCACTCCCTATCTCTCGCTGGCCTATCACGCGCCGGCTGCCGGTGATGATGACTGGTGGGCACTGGCCGTGGCCGATACGATCCTGGGTGGTGCGAAGGGCTTCAGCCTCTTCGGCGGCTCGCCCAACAACCGCTCCTCGCGCCTCTACCGGGCGCTGGTGGACCGTGGCCTGGCGGCGGGCGTCAGCAGCAGCGTGGTGCCGACGATTGACCCCTACCTCTACTCGGTCAACGTGACCCTCATCCCCACGGCCGACCGTGCCGAGGTCGAGCGGGCCACCAGTGCCGAGATTGACCGCCTGCGTGACGAGCCGATTCGCGAGGATGAACTGGAGAAGGCCAGGAAGCAGACCCGCGCCCAGTTCGCCTTCAGCAGCGAGAGTGTGACGAGCCAGGGCTACTGGCTGGGGTTCAGCAGTACCGTCGCCGACCTGGCCTGGTTCGACCGATTCCTCGATCGGGTCGACGCCGTCAGCGCCGCCGATATTCAGCGCGTTGCCCAGCGCTACCTTCAGCCCATCGGGCGCACCGTTGGGTGGTATCTGCCGGGGAGGGTTGAAGGTGGGAAGAGTGCAGGTTGAAGGTGGGAAGGGTGGCGGGGTGTCAGAGGTGACTCTGCTGGAAGGCGTTTCGTAGCGGACGACGAGTTTAACATTGCAAGGAAACAGTGAGCGCAGGGTGAAGAATGGATGAAAACGAGACGATCAATCGTGAACACTCACTCCCCGGTCCCGATGATGTTGTTGTGCGAACGCTCCCGAATGGGCTGACCATTCTGGCCCGCGAGAACTTCAGCAGTCCGGCCGTGGTCGCCAGCGGGCTCTTGCGGGTGGGGGCGCAGGATGAGCCGGAGGAGAGGGCGGGGCTGGCGGCGCTGGTCGCCTCGATGCTGGCACGCGGGACCGAGCAGCGCAGCTTCGACGAGATCAACGAGACCATCGAGGGCGTCGGCGGGAGTCTGGCCATCGCCGCGGGCGTCCACACGACCCGCTTCAGCTTCAAGAGCCTGGCCGAGGATTTTCCGACTCTGCTGGGTGTCCTCGCCGACGTTGTGCGGAACCCTACTTTCCCGGCCGATCATCTCGAACGCGTCCGCGCCCAGCGGCTGACGGTGCTGCGCGAGCGCGAGAACAATACGCAATCCGTGGCGGAACGCCTCTTCTATGAGCAGGCCTACCCTCCAGGCCACCCCTACCACACGCCGGTGGATGGGACCGTCGAGAGCGTGGAGGTCCTCACCCGCGACGACGTAGTGCGCTTTTACGAGCGCAACTACGAGCCACGCGATGCGATCATTGTCGTTGTTGGTGCCATCCCTCCGACCGAGGCCATCGCGCAGGTCGAGCAGGCCTTCCAGGATTGGGCCAACCTTGAGGGACGGGAGCGGGCTGAGATACCGCCGGCCGGGCGGCCGGCGGAACCGGTGCGCGCGTTCCGGGCGGTGCCCGGCAAAACCCAGAGCGACATCGTGATTGGGGCGCCGGCCGTGTCGCGCACCGATCCCGACTACCTGCCAGCCTACGTCGCCAACACGGTGCTGGGTGTGTTCGGCCTGATGGGACGGCTCGGCGAGTCTGTTCGGGACGAGCAGGGGCTGGCCTACTACGCGCGCAGCTCCCTCGACCCCGCCGTGAGTCAGGGAGCCTGGACCGCAACCGCCGGCGTGGCGCCCGATAAAGTCGACCAGGCTGTGGACACGATCCTCACGGAGTTCGCGCGCCTGGGGCAGGAGCCGGTCCCCGGCGAAGAGTTGGCCGACAGCAAATCGTTTCTCACCGGCTCGCTGCCCCTGCGGCTCGAGACGAACGAGGGTGTGGCACGCTTGCTGCTCGACATCATGTTCTACGATCTCGGCCTGGATTATCTCCAGCGCTACGCCGCGCTGATCAACGCCATCGGCCCGACCGAGGTCCAGCGGGTCGCCGCGACCTACCTCGAGCCCTCGGCCTACGTCCTGGCCGTCGCCGGGCCACCCCAATAGAGGTATGAGGGCTGTGTTATGGGTTAACCAGGGCGACGCGCCGAACGCAGAACCCAGCAGCCATCACTCAAGACTCCCGAAGATGCTTGCGACGGGTGTTGATCTGATCGAAGTCGACCGCATCGAGGAGGCGGTGCAGCGCTTTGGGGCCCGCTTCCTCGATCGCGTTTTTACAGTGGCCGAGCAGCGCGACTGCGCGGACCGTCCAACGTCCCTGGCCGCGCGCTGGGCGGCCAAGGAAGCTGCCAGCAAGGCGCTCGGCATCGGCATCGGCGATGTTCGCTGGGTCGAAATGGAGGTGGTGCGCGGCGTGCGCGGCGAGCCGGTGCTTCGCTTCCACGGGGATGCCGCGACGCTGGTTGCCGCCCGCGGCTGGCGCACATGGTCGCTCAGTCTCTCGCACACTGCCGAGCTCGCGATTGCCTTCGTCGTCGCCCAGGGCGAGTGATTCCGGTCTCACTCCTCAGTACGAACGGGCCATGATGGTGTATCTTACATCGTGTTCAGCCGGTCGAGGCGCGCGTTCAGCTCATCAAGACGTTGGTTGAGTGCTTCGACTTCGTGACGAGTGGGAAGGTCGAGCTCCTTGAGGAGTCGCTCCATCCGTCGTCCCAGGCGGTTCTTCCTCCGCTCGATTCGCAGGCCGAACCAGTCGCGACCTTCTTTCCTCGCTCGGCGCCACTCGGCCCGCCGGTCGGCCGCCGCCTCGAGTTC
>DOUV01000416.1 GCA_003520455.1 Chloroflexota bacterium
CGGAGTTGCTCGGTCAGATTGAGGATCTGGATGCGGCGATTGAGCGGGTGACGATCGAGATTGGCACGCGGCTCCAGGATGAGAGCGACGCTCTGGCCCTTCTGGATACGATCCCGGGGGTGAGCCAACGCACGGCGGAGATCCGATTGGCCGAGATCGGCAGTGATCTCAGTCGCTTTCCCTCCGCTAAGCATTTGGCCTCGTGGGCGGGGATGTGTCCCGGCAATGATGAGAGTGCCGGCAAGCGCAAGAGTGGTCGCACCCGCAAAGGGTCGCCCTGGCTCCGTCAAGCCCTGACGGAAGCGGCTCAGGCTGCGGCTCGCACCAAGAACACCTACTTGGGGGCCCTCTCTCGACGTATTGCTGCCAGGCGTGGGAAGAAGAAAGCCGTGCTGGCCGTTGGACACTCGATTCTGGTGAGCGTCTATTATATCCTTACCCGGCGGGAGTCGTATCAGGATCTTGGGGCCACCTACTTTGATGAGCGTGATCGTCGAGCGGTCGAACGTCGTTTGGTGCGCTGCCTCGAGCAGCTCGGCAACACCGTCACCCTCGCCCCGCGCGTTCCGGTCCCGGAGGTCACATTTTCAGAGTAGTCGAGCCCACACGCTCTGCGACCGAATCTACGCTGAGGAGGTTCTGGATGAAGCAGCAGAAGGTCCACACCGTGAACGGAGAGAGCATCATTCTTGGGTATGACGAGGAAAAAGAGCAGTATTTCATTGACGGGGCGCCCGTCCACCGCGTGATTGCCAGCAACGAGGGCGACGTCTATCAGCTGCACCTGGCCCCTGAGGGGGTGAGCGGCCCCGTCTACAGCCTTCCTTCAGAGGCGGTGTTGGCGTTGCGAACGGCCTAGAACACCGCTCCAGTCGTCGCCGGGGGCACACGATCGGAGACTTCCGAAGTCTGGGCAGACTTCGGAAGTCTGACGCCCTGGAAGGACGCGCACCATCAATCGCATGGCCATCCAGAATCCGATTGATGGCGGAGGCCAGCCAGCGTACCAGCCCAACCGTCGTCGTGTGGGCGACATGCATCCCTGCCCGGGGTTGGACATCGGCCTATTTTGCACCGAGACCGGCCACCCTACGGGAGTAGCCACCTCGACCACATGCGCGCCTGGCTCCACACCGACGGCTCTCCCGAGAAGATCTATCCTCAACCTCCTTGGGACTCAGGAAGGGGACCGGCGCCTGTGGAACTCTACTGGTAAAGCCGCGTCTCCGTTTTCTCTCCTCTCTGGCTCCACCTTACCAGTATGCAGACCAGCTCCTGGCCGGCGCCTGGTGAAGATGATCAAACACTTTCTGAATGCTTTGTTACTTGACCCGCTCGCTTAACAGGTGGATATACTCGAGAGGAAATAGTTCATCACCGGCTCAGCCACAACGTCCGAGAGGTGCAATAACATGAGCGCCGATCAACTCATCCACACCCTCTCCTCCCTTGCCGACAAGCTGGAGCGCGAGATCCATTTCCTTCAGGAGAGGCTGACGGCAGGGACTTTGGACGAGAGCGCTTTCGACGGCCTTGAGAGTCTGCTTGCCAACCTGCGCCAGACTGTCATCCTCTTAGAAGCGCTGAAGTCACGGAAGAGCTAACCAGCGGAGTGAATGCACGTACTGAGCAGTTCCCCCTGCACAAGAATGGACCCATTTATGCGGGGTACAGTTCCGGTCTCCTCCAGTACGCGCCTTGTCGAGCATCCGAGCGCGGTCTTACCAGGCTGGTCACGCGCTCGATCACGCTAACCACTCGGTGACCAGTACCTGAGAGTCGTGCTGCAGCAGCCAGTTGATGTCCTTGTCCTCGCTACAACCTGCATCGACACGCTCAGATGAAGCAGTCCGGCAACTTCTCCGGTGGGGTGTACCTGAGCACTTTCTGCTTGATCTTGACGTGCTCGGCGACTCCCTGCCACAAGCCCAGGCGTTGGACTCGCATCCCCAACGCCGCCAAACTCGGGCAAGCCGACAATTTGACCTCTTCGTCCATGGCGACGGTTTCCTTTGGCAGAGAGCCGCTTGCAGATCGCTGCCAAAGTATCCGTCATTCTCGTTCTGGCCCGCTACCCGCTCATGACTGGCAGCCTCATTGGGGCCAAATCCAGGGAAGTTCCATGTTGAAGTCGGCTATGACGTATGGTAGACTGCGACTGTCATCAAGATCGGGAGTTCTTCGCTCACGTCACCGGGCTTCACTGCGCGCTCGTCGCCGTCCCTCCTCTCGGCACAGGTACGATTCCTTCTTCTCGCTGCTTCGTTTCGCGCACGAGCGCTGATCGATCTGCTACTCCACGTTAGAGTTCAAAGATGTGTATCGGCACATTTTTCTGCCGTTCTGCTCCATGAGTGGAGGTACTCGGATGAACACTCGCGGCCACCCCCAGGTTGCACTTGCTCTTCTCGTTGTGACACTCGCCGTCATTCACTCGCTTGCGTTTCTGGTTCTTCCGACCACAGATTCGTACGCGCAACAAGCGGGGGGGTACACCCCCGCCCCCGACCGGCCGGGCGGCGATCGAGACAACTGGTGCCCGCCGAATGGGAAGTTCAATGAGACCGGCCCTCCGACCAGAGACGATCCCAATGATCCCAGGGACAAAGATATCGATAACGCGGACGGCGATGACGACCCGACCACCGGAAAAGATTACTACATGGGTGAGTACAAGTTCGTCGAGGGCGATAACGATCTGATCGTCCGCATCTGGTGCATTCGCACTCCGCTCGAAGAGGTCTTCACCGACTACTTTACGCATGAAATTATCACCAGTTTGAGAGGGGAGGAAACGGTTCGAGTCCCCCCAGGCGGGCCGATATGACCGTTCGTCAATGGGAAAAACCTCAGTTCGGGGTACGAACGCCAACCGTTCGACAAAGTGCCGGCAAGGGTCGACTGGATCTCGGGAAATCCGCACGCCGAGGGCGATGGACGCCCAGATGACGATGGCGAGAAAACGATCTATGAAATCAAACCTGACCAGACCGTGGCTTCAGGCAAGATCGTTAAGGAGGAGGATGGGGATTTCCGTTTCGAGGGTGAGTTCAAGATTGGCAATAGCTACAAGACAAGCGAAGAGCTGACCGAGGCCGATAAGCAGGTGCTCGAGGATGATTTCAATAAGGAACGGAACGATCTCAGTACGCTCTATCCGGGTCTCGGCTCGCTCCTGCTCGCCGGGGAGCAATCCAACGGCGCGTTCCCCGGCTGTGATAACGATGCCGATGCCGACAACGTGACCAACGCCGGCGACAACTGTCCAACGGTCTTTAATCCGGATCAGGCTGATAGCGACGGGGACAGGCGGGGAGACGTCTGCGACTGGAACGTGTACCTCCCGCTTCTCTGGCAGAGTGCGCCAGGAACCGGAGCCCTCAGGCGCATCCTGTTCCCACTCCCACGTGGACCTGGATGAAGAGTGCTGTGAGCCATGTCTCGCTCCACTGATGAGGAATGAGTCCACCACCTTCACGGTGCCGGGCTCTCGCTCTTCATCTGGCCAAACTGCTATCCCAACGGTATGGCTCTTGTTTCTCGTCGCTCATGTGGAATAGGGGGTGTCGTGTGTGCGAGCGCGTGGCGCTCGCACACACGACACCCATATGGGCGTTTCTCGTTAACTGCAAGATCATTTTCGATCACGCTCTCGGCGGGGGTGGAGAACTACTGTTGCGGGTAGCCCACGTAACGAAAGTGTCGCTCGATGAATGGAGGAACTCCCGTCCATCTCACGATGAAAAGTGGTTTCGAACGTAGTTTCACGCTTCGATCTTGCCCATTGTCTCGGAACCGGTGAGGGAGACAGACCCATCTCTCCACACCCCTAAAGCAAAGCGATGGCCTCGATTTCGATAATGAACTCTGGTCGCACCAGCTCCTTCACCCCGATGGCCGACCGCGCGGGCAGATCGTCTGAGAAAAAGGTCCGGTAGACCTGGTTCATCTTCGTGAAGTCCTTCATGTCCGTGAGGAACACTGTGACTTTAACGACCTGATCCATGGAGCTGCCGGCGGCCTCGACTACCCGCTTCACATTCTCCAAGGAGACGCGCGTCTGTTCCTCGATTCCATCCGGAATTCTGCCTGTCTCTGCTTCACGAGCGACCTGGCCAGAGACGAAGAGAAACCCCCCGGCCTTGATACCCAAGGAGTAAGGTGCGCTTGAGGTGAGTCCGGTTGGTGTCACTGCTTGCCGGTCCATTGTTGGCTCCTTTTCTTTATGGATGAGATGCTAGCGCGCTGGTCAAGGCGTGAGACTTCCGAAGTCTGGTGGGGACCGTGCTGGCCCACAGCGCGCTCCGACGACGGTGAGAGAGGCGGGCACCGGCTGCCAACAAGACTTCGGAAGTCTTTTCCTTCCCCCGCGGGATGACTTGACCGGCGCTCTCGCGCGCTGGTCAAGGCGTGAGACTTCCGAAGTCTGGTGGGGACCGTGCTGGCCCACAGCGCGCTCCGACGACAGGAATAGAGGCGGGATCCGGCTGCGAACAAGACTTCGGAAGTCTTTTCTCTCACCTCCTGCGAGATTGCTTGACCGGTGCGCTAGCGCGCCGCAAAATCGTAGAGCAAGTCAACACAGAATTTTTCTACTTCCGGAAGCCCGGGTACGTTGCCACCGCCATCCAGGACGAAGAACTCGTCAGGCGCTCCAACCCCGCCGCCATGGCCGAGGCCGGTGGCGAAGACCACCGGCGCGCCGAACTCCGAGCGGAAAATCGACCAGGGGCCGCCGTACCCCTGGAATGGCCAGATAATGGCTTTCCCGCCGTATTTCTCGACGGCTTGTAGGAACGACTGTACCAGCGGCGCGTTGATCGAAGTCCGTGACCAGGAATAGCCGCCCTTCATACGCACCTGGATATCGGGGTAGCCGTGTTGCTCCAAATGGGCGCCGATCTTCCCGATGACCTCTTCCGGCGAGAGATCGGTGATCAGGCGGGTATCGAAGACAGCGGTGACCTTGTCGGGAATCGTGAAGGTTTTGGTGCCCGGGCCGGTGTAGCCGGCGTAGAGCCCCTGGATGTTGAAGGTTGAACCGTACATGTACTGCTTGAGGACCTCTACGCCGCTGAGATCGTCGACGTATTTTTTCACACCCGCGTGTGCCAGACCGGGAATGATCTCATCCCATGATTCACCCTCATAGTGGGCCAACAGGTCGGCGATGAGCTGTTCATCCTCAGGGAGGGGTTTCGCCGGGGCGGTGAACGGCTCCTCCAGCCCTTTGATTACGGGCCGGTTGCCGTCGGGTGTGGTCATCGTCGCGAGGGCCTGCACCAGCCGCCACACCGGACTGTCCACAATTGGCTTGGTGGCACTGTGGACGGGCCCGGCGGTGGGCCCACGCCCCCACGCGTGAGCCGATGCCTCGACCTCGAACGTCAGCAACCCCTTATATCCAAGGACGAGAGGGAGTTCGCCCTTGAGGTTCTGGGTGGCGCGGAGATAGAGACAACCCTCAATCTCCTGAAGCCTCTCTCGATAGCGGTCGATGAATCTGGCATAATTCGGACTTCCCAGAATCTCATCGCCCTCGGCGAGGAAGGCGATGTTGACCGGCAGGGTCCCGGTCGTGACGATAATCGCCTTCAGCGCACAGAGCCAGGCACCGTACGGGCCCTTAGGCACAGAGGCCCCGCGGCCGTACAAGACCTTCGGGAAGGGATCACGCGCGGCGATAACGCCGGCAAAGGGAGGATAGGTCCAGTTCGACTCCGACCCGACCGGCCGGACGTCGTACATGTTATAGTTGACGATCGTTTTCGGTGCCCCGGCATCGTAGTAGGCCCAAATGCCCGGATACCCATCTACCTCAATCAGCTCGACTTCCTGGCAGCCGAGATCGCGATAGTAACCCGCAACAAGCTCGGCGCACTCGTGCACGCCCACTCCGTCCACGCTCACGCTGGGCTGGCGGACGTATTCCTGCAAGAGCGCCGTGTGCTCGTCCAGGTGTTGGTCAATGTAGTCGTAGATTGGTTTGAGATCCATCGTCAGTCTCTCCTTCCCTGGCTATCCGTGCGAAACGCCGTCTGCTACCAGCCGCGTTGGCGCGGCGGCGCAATGCCCTGGGCGACGACAGCCCGCAGTAGCTCGACTACGTACGGTTGGATCGCTCCCGATGTTCCATCTACCCCTGGCTCGTGGCGGCCGGTCCCACCGTCTGCGGCCCCGGTCCGGACGCATTCAAGCAGCATCCACCGCTCGGCATCGGGCGAGTGAATCAGATCGGGGTCGTCCCGGAAAGCGGCCAGGCACGCCTCGATACCGTAGGCACCCCAATTGGAGATGCCGGCGACGACCAGCACGTCGGCCCCAACCCGTGTGGCGATTCCCTTCCCACAGGGGCAGCGGCAGACTTTGCCCCACTGCTTGTACTCCCAGACGGCCTCGCGGATCGCTCCGAAGCCGATTTCGTTGCCGTTATCGCCGATGCCGATGGTCAGGATGTCGTGTTGGGCCGCCAAATCAAAGAGGTATTCGACTCGCGCCCGGTAGGGCCAGACCGGATTGCCGGTCGCGTTATGGGCGATGCCGGCTTCATTAGGACCGAGTTTCTCGATCGAAATGATCGCTCTTGGTTGCAAGGTTCCGATTAAATCCTGCGCCACCTGGGCCGCGCTCTCATCGCCCGGGAAGCTCCGAACGGTTCCAGTGTACGGGACCTGGCGTGCCTCCTCCAGGTCGCGGATTCCGAGTCCTGCCGCGATACAGGTTGCCCGGATATTCTCGACGAACGCCTCCTCCGTCAGAATCACCGGGATGGCTCCAATTCCGTACCGAAGGATGCGCGCCAGTGCGGCCGTCCCAAGCGGACCGTCGGTCTCGCCCGTCGGCAGAAACATGTGCCCGCCAGCTCCGGTGACGAGGAAGACGATGTCGCCAGCGCCCACACGTTCTGTGAGCCGCTGCGCCGCCAGCATCGCGAGGGGGGCGCCAAATTTCTGCCGGGCCGCCTGGTAGAGCTTGCCGATGACCCCCTGATCGGGCCGGCGGTCACGCAGTTCCAGAGAGATGATCTGATCGACATTTTGCCCGATGACTTCGAGGTAGCTTTCCATCATTCTCGTTCCCCCTTTCGTTGCCGGTTCGACGAGTGCCCTGGCCAAGGCGCGGCCCGCCTGGACCTACTCCCCTGAGGAAGCCGGCTGAGGTTGCAATGCGGCGATAAGGATACCGGCCAAGGCGGTCTGCCGCGGTCCGAGCCAATCGGTCACGGCACCGCTCGGGATCCGCATGAAGCCGTAGACGTAGAGGTAGACGGCGGCAAGTCCGCCGAGCATCATCGCAGTCAGATGCAGGTCTGCCATGAGCTGGGTAGCAAGCACCGTTGGCGCCACACGATGAAAGTGAACCAACGCGAAGGCAGCACTCAAAATTCCCCAGATCACCCAGCGCGAACGGCTCTCCGACCGTAGCCGGGGCCGGTTCTTCACAGCACTGACAGGAGAACTTGAATCAGAAGGCACGATCGAAGTCCTGATAGGCCAACCTGACAATCGTGTTCAAGATTCGCAGGAGGCCGACGACCGTCTCACCCGGGATCCCGTCTTCCGCCACCAACGCGCGGCCGGTGCCACCGTCGATACAGCCGGCGGCGAGGGCGGCTTCCAGCAGAGGGATCTCCTTCTCGGGGTCCGGCAGGAGCTCCAACTGGCCGGTCTGGAGCGCCAGAGCAGAGGCCAGGCCGTAGGCGCCAATATTCGAGCTGGTCGCCGGAAAGAGATAGCGCGTGGCGGTGGTGGTGATAATGCCATCCGCGCAGGGACAACCGCAATCGCGCCCTCCTGGAACGATCTCGCGAGCGAACTCGAAGATCACCCCGAAGCCGATCTCGTTGCCACCATCCCCAAAACCGATGGTTAGTTTGTCCTGCTCGTTCAAACGGTTGACGAGGTGATCGGCGTACGGGTAGCCACTGTCGAAGGGAGTGCCGGTGAGGGCATGACGCTGCCCCTTGCGGTTGACCCCCAGCTTCTCGATCGCGATCAGCGCATCCAACCCATCAGCGACGGCATCCCACTCGTGATCGGCAACGCGCGACGCGTTGACCAGGTTGAGATCATCGGCCCCAAGCACGTGCTGGAGCGCTTCCATGACCTGAAGGATTGGTTCCTCCACCAGGATGCTGACTCGATAGCCAAGCCGGGCCAGGCTCTGGCCGAGGACCGCGCTGCCAATAAGCCCATCAATCTCCCCATGGGGCAGGTGAGGCGGCAAAACGATCCCGGCGACGAAGCCGACGTGGCTGCCCGGTTGGGCCAACAACGCTCTAGCGATCTGGTAGGTGAGGGGCGGCCCATCCGCACGGACTCGGTGATAGGCTTGCAGGATGATCCCACGGTGCAACCCGCGCGGCCGCATCTCGATGGTCACGGTACGGTCGAGATTCTCATGAAAGTTGAGCAAAGTGGTCTCCTTCTATCAAGGTAGGCAGGCGCTCAAAACTGCCGGTCGAGGGTGAAGAGCGCGTTATCGACCAGGGCGTGCAGCAGATTGACGATGCCCTGCTGCGCGTTGAGTGGGATCCCGTCCACCATGAGCAGGGGTCGCCCCAGCGCCCCATCGCCACCGCCCGCGGCGGTGCACGCTTCTAACATCCGCCGCTCGGTCTCCTCATCATGCAAGAGTGCCGGATTGCGCTCCAGGAAGGCCAGGCAGGCGGCAACCCCGTAGGCACCCCAATTGGAGACAGCGGCAACAACCAGGACGTCGGTCTCCACGACCGTGGCGATGCCACCGCCACAAGGGCACTGACAGGTCGCGCCGTAGGGCGTCAGCTCCCTGACCGCGTCTCGGATCACTCCGTAGCCAATCTCATTGCCACCGTCGCCGACACCGACGGTCAGAACCCCCTGAGCCCGAGCCTTCTCGACGACAAGATCGAAGTAGGTTGGGCGGGTGGGACGCCCACGGCCCAGGACGCTGTGAAAGACATCCTTTTGATTCGGTCCTGTCTTCTCGACGGTGATGATCGCACGCGGCTGGTAGCGCTCCAGCATCTGCTCGGCCTGGCGAGGGCCCTGCACCGGGTCCAGGCTCTGGACTTGCACCGCGGCGGCGTAGGTCCGCTGACGGGCCCACTCGTACTCCATGACGGCGAGGCCGGCGGCGCGGGCGGGCGCGACGAGGTGGGGAATGTAGGGTTCCTCGCTCACGAAAATCGGAACGACGCCATAGGCCGCGGCCAGCGCCAGGGCAAGGGAGACAGCTCCAAGCGGGCCGTCAGTTTCCCCCTGGCCGAGCCAGGGGGGCGAGCCGACACCGGTGCCGATCAGGACCGTGCCGCCTTCCCGGCAGG
>DOUV01000598.1:0-1304 GCA_003520455.1 Chloroflexota bacterium
CCCCGCAGGGTGTTCGCCGACGCCGACGGGTGGGATATCGGTGGGCAGCGGACCACGCCGTGACCGGCGCGCTAGACCATCCGGAGACTTCCGAAAGCCTGCCCTGAGCCTGCCGAAGGGTCTTCCGAGACTTCAGGAGTCTGACGCCTTGACCGGGGCTCCAGGTGGACTTTGCGAGCGAACAAAGATGTGCAGGATGGTGCGATGGCAGCGAGCCAATCCAAGCTGATCACCATGACCGAGGCCGTCGAGCGCCTGGTTCCAAACGGCAGTTCCGTGGCGATAGGCCTGGCGCTGGAGGGCAACATTCCCTTCGCTGCCGGTCACGAGATCATCCGCCAACGCCGTCGCGACCTGACGCTGATTGGTCCGATCTCCGACATGCTCTTCGACCAACTCATCAGCGCCGGGTGCGTGGCTGAGGTGATTGCAGCCTGGGTTGGGAACGTCAGCGCCGGGTTAGCCCACGGCCTCCGTCGCGCAGTCGAGAAAGGCATTCCTCGCTCACTCAGCACCCGCGATCACTCGAATTTCAGTATGTCGTTGGCGTTGAAAGCGGCCGCCCTGGGCGCGCCTTTCATCCCCACGCGTTCCCTCTTGGGCAGCGACCTGCCTCACACGAACCCCGACCTGATCGAGATCACCAACCCGCTCAACGAGCACGGCGAGCCACTCCTGCTGGTCCGCGCGCTGCGGCCCGACGTCGCGGTCGTGCACGTGCAACGCGCCGACGAGACCGGCAACGCGCACCTCTGGGGGACTCTGGGGATCACCGAGGATGCCTCCCTGGCAGCGCGGCAGGTCATCCTGGTGGCTGAAGAGATTGTGCGCCGCGAGGTCATCCTGAGCGATCCCAACCGCATCTTCATTCCCGCCTTCAAGGTCAGCGCCGTGGTCCACGAGCCGGGCGGTGCCCATCCTTCGCCGGTGCAAGGCTATTACAACCGGCACCACGACTTCTACCACGACTACCACGCCGCCACCCGCTCGCACGATGGTTTCGAGCAGTGGGCCCAGGAGTGGGTCTACAGCCTGCCGAACCGCACGGCCTATCTGGAACATCTTGCAGGAGACACCTGGCAGAGTCTTCAAAAGAAGCATCCGGCTCTGGCCGCGTCTATTGATTATGGGTATTAAGTGCAAGGTTGGAAGGTTGCAGGTTATCAAGTTGGAGCCGGGGCCTCAACGGACATATGAGGGACAGTGTGAAAAAGGTGGGGAAAGAGAAGGATGCGCTCCAGAGTCGGTTACCCACGGCTAAAGCGATCCTGTTGGCGAAAATCGCTTCCAGGGCGGACGAAGGG
>DOUV01000598.1:1359-3374 GCA_003520455.1 Chloroflexota bacterium
CTAAAGCGCGCACTACAAACAGGACCTTGCCGCTCGCACCAATTCGCCAACAGTGTCCTGCAGCAGGTGGGCTTCCACGCCTACAGGTGATACCTATCACGCGCGAATGGGTGTCACCCTGTGAGGCACAAACCGCCCCAAGCAAACCCTGGCCGAACAAAGAAGGCCAGGTTGTTGGGATCGAGATTCTGGCATGGAGTATGCCTGTGGTTGTGGAGCCGCTCTCTGGGCTCCAATTCGAGACGGCTCAGGAGTAGACGGAAACCATGGCCAAGATGTTCATCGGTGGGCGGTCTGTCGAAGCCCTCAGCAGGGAGCGTGACGCCGTTCTCAACCCGGCGACCGGCCAGGTGGTGGACATGGTGCCGCGGGGCAGTCGCGAGGATGTGAACCGTGCGGTGGAGGCCGCTCAGGCGGCCTTCGACCGATGGTGGGAGACCCCCGCCGCCACACGCGGTGCGCTTCTTTACAAGGCCATCGAGCACCTCAGCGATCACGAGGATGAGCTCGCGCGCCTGCTCACCAGGGAGCAGGGCAAGCCGCTGCGCGAGGCTCATCTCGAGATTCGCCGCTACCTGCACACCTTGGAGCACTACGCCGGCCTGGCCAAGAACCTGCGAGGCGGCTATGTTCCCAACCTCGACACGGGCGCCTTCGGCATCATCGTCAAGCGACCGCTTGGCGTGGTTGGCGCTATCGTGCCCTGGAATTTCCCTGTCTCGCTGATGGGAAACAAGATTGCGCCCGCCTTAGTGGCGGGTAACACCGTCATCGTCAAACCCGCCGGCACGACCCCCCTGACAGATATCCGGGTAATCGAGCTCATGTTTGAGGCCGGGCTGCCTGCGGGGGTCCTCAACGCGGTCACCGGGCCGGGCGGCGAGGTAGGCCAGGCAATCATCGAGCACCCGGTGATCCGCAAGGTCGGCTTCACCGGCTCGACCCCGACCGGCCGCCAGGTGATGGCCACTGCGGCGAAGACGATCAAGCATGTGACCCTCGAGCTCGGCGGCAGTGATCCGCTCATCATCTGTGACGACGCCGATCTCGATGCGGCCGTCAGCGCCACCAGCGTCGGCCGCTTCTTCAACTGCGGCCAGGCTTGCCTGGCGGTCAAGCGTGTCTACGTTTTCGAGCCGGTCTACGAGGAGGTCTTGGATAAGCTGCTGGCGAAGGTTCAGAAACTCCGCCTTGGGCCGGGCGACGTCAAAGGCACGATCATCGGCCCGATGCACTCCCAGGACCAGCGCGCCGAGATCGAGTCCCAGGTGGCCGATGCACTCGATCGGGGTGCCACCGTTCGCTTCGGGGGGCAGCGGCCGGCGGGGGAGCCGTTCACCGGCGGCAATTACTATCTGCCCACGATCCTGACCGACGCGCCTTTCGGGAGCCGGGTCCACACTGAGGAGACCTTCGGCCCGGTGCTGCCGGTCTGGCGGGTGCGCGATCTCGACGAGGCCATCCGCCTGGCCAACTCAAGCATCTACGGTCTCGGCTCCTCGATTTGGACGCGTGATCTCGATCGGGCGATGCGAGCCGCTGAGAAGCTCGAGGCCGGTTACACCTGGATCAACTCACCGCAGAAGATCTACGATGAGCTTCCCTTCGGGGGGGTCAAACAGAGTGGCCTGGGCAAAGAGCACGGGATCGAGGCCCTCGACTACTACATGGAGAGCAAGGCGGTGGTCGTCAAGACGGGTGATGGCGCGACCGAGGCGGCGGGCGAGTAGCGCTCCTGGCAGTCACAGCCAAGGAAGAGTTACGAGCCTATCAATCTCGAAAATCGCAACATCCGGTTAAAACCTTCCAGGTTTCCAGCTGTAAGGCTCATTGTCTTGCCGAGCGCCCTTGCCATATCATCAAGAAATTCTGCAGGAAACGCGCGAGAGGGCACCGGGCTGTTGCACCTTTCCAAATTAATTCGACAAACAGTGTGCCCGCAGGGGCATGCCCGGTCACTGGCCCTCAGCCGCGATTTCAATCGCCCGGCTCCCCTGGAATGAATTCCAGGGCTG
>DOUV01000598.1:3406-4950 GCA_003520455.1 Chloroflexota bacterium
TCGGCTGAAGCCGACTGGATTGTGGCCCTTCCGAGCACAGTTGCGATCGTTCTTAACCCGCTCTTGCCCTTTCCCAATCTTCTCTGACACACTGCGTGCCCGCAGGGGCACGCCCGGCCACCGGCCCCCAGCCGTGATTTCAATCGCCCGGCTCCGGACAGCGATTGTCAGGTTAAATCGGAAACTTGCAAAAGCCCGGTGGTGAATCGCGCGCAAGGCGAAATCAAGGCAGGAGCGATGTTGTCTCTGTCGCATGTGTATGCGATACTCCTTGCCATGATCTATCGCACGATAAAAATTGACTGGCTTCCTCAATCGAATACTCAGTGGCAAACCTTCACGCAAGCCCGTAAGGAGGCCGCCCGACTATGGGCCGATCTAGTCGAACGCCATCACCGCATTCGACGGCTCAACTGGAAGTGGCCGTCCAAGGGGCGTTGGCAGAAGTGGGCCAGGCGCAAGTATCCGAATCTGAGCGCGCAGTCGGCGCAGCAAATTATCGTCGAGTTTTGCGAGGCCGTAAACGCCACCCGCCAGCTTCGCAAGAACGGTGACACTGAGGCGCGCTATCCCTGGCGCAAGCCATGCTACCGGGACGTGGTGTACACGAACCAGGATGCCCGGATTCGAGATGGCCGTTTGGTTCTTCCCAACGGTCAGAGCGGGACGTTACGGATTCGGATTCCCGCTGCCATCAGGCTGCCCGGTCGGTTGATGGAAGTTCGGCTCTGCTATGGCAGGGTCTTGCTTGTCTGCGAGGTACCAGACGAGCCAAGGCCGCAACAGACGGTCATTGGCGTAGACCTCGGTGTCAATACTCTGATTACTGCCACCGATGGCAAGCGAGCCATCTTGATCAGCGGGCGTGAGGCCAAAGCGACGGTACAATGGCGCAACAAGCGGTTTGCCAGCATCCAGGCGAAGCAGAGCGGTCTGGTCGAGGGCTCGCGCCGCTGGAAGCGACTGCAACGACGCAAGCACAAGACGCTCGATAAGGCCAAGCGTCGCATGCGGGACATTTGCCACAAGGCGACGCGCAAGGTGGCCGATGCCTTTTCGAACGCGACCTGCTATGTTGGCAAGCCGTTCAATGGTGCGGCCCAACGGATTGGGCGCAAGCAAGCGCAACAGGTGAGCCAAGCATGCAACGCGAAGCTCATTAACCAACTGGACTATAAGACGGTGGGGGCCATCGTCGTCTCGGAAGCCTATTCGTCGCAGACGTGTCCCGGCTGCGGCGAGCGGAGCAAGAGCGGTCGCGTGTTCAAGTGCAAGTGCAAGGCGGTCGCGCCACGTGATGCGATCGGCGCAACCAATATCCTTGCCCTGGGGCGCGACGGCGTGATGACTCCCGGTCGAAGCGTACCGAACGCTTGCCAATTTGTGTATCCTCTCAAGGTATCCCGGCAGGAGCCGGGTAGTTCGCCCGGACACGGCGCACGTAGCTTGTCCCCTACGGGGGAGCCCCCGGGAGGGCTGCCCGAGCGTCCACCTCGACGCTCGGGGGAACCCCTCAGGGCTTCCCCTACGAGACGGTCTCGCTT
>DOUV01000599.1 GCA_003520455.1 Chloroflexota bacterium
GGTGTGTCAGATTCATGTGGAAAGGTGCAACAGCGCGCACGACCAACAGGCGCCCCGCCACGCGTCCCAATTCGCCACCAGAATCAGCCCTGGTTTGGGCGCTCGACTTGTTGACATGGGATCGCACAGGCGGTACAATCAGACCAGTTACGAAGCGCTCCAGAAGTGGTTTGATGGGAGAACCTGTCGTTTTCAGAGAGGCGCCCTGCTTGCTTTTCTCGGCAGGATCCTTTTCTGGCCGGTTACGGCAGCAGTGAACCGGCATCGCCACCGAGTCGAATACCGAGAGACCTGGTGCTTCAGGATCGCGTCTCAACCGGTCGCTGCGGACCTCCGCTGTTAAACGGCGGAGGTTTGTTGTTTTCCGCGGGCTCGTGCGAGGGCACGAACGGGCGAGTCGGCGCCAGGCCGCTGAAAACATTGCTGAAGCAGGACTTGCGATAGGAGCAAGACCATGACCATCGGGAGTGCTCAGAAGGGGGAAGCAGCCTCGCTGCTCAAACAACCTTCGCCTGGGAGAATGCAGACCTTCTGCATTGAAGTAGGGGCGGACCCGGTGTCTGCCCCGAAGCGCCGCCGTATCGGGGGAAATACCACGAACGGCGGCGATTTTATTTGTACGGCCCGTGAACTGGGGATCGCCGGGCTGATCGACTGCCGGCTAGCCCGCCTCTACTTCCTCCGTGGGGATCTGACTGCCGAGGCAATCAAAGCGCTCGGCCAGCATCTGTTGGCCGATCCGGTGACGGAGCGCTACGTGGTATTGAGCCTTGAAAATAACGAGGGCCAACCCGGTCGTGCCGACGCACTCTCCATCATTCCCGAACGGGGAGGCAATTCGCAATCCGCTGAGCACTTCATCGACGTGACCCTCCTGCCTGGCGTGACCGACCCGGCCGCCGAGAACCTCGTCCGCGCCGCGCATCTCCTCGGCGTGACGGCGCTGGACCGCGCCGCCACCGGGCAGCGCTATCACCTTCGAGGATCACTGAGTGCTTGCGAGCTTCAGCGCCTGGCGGTCGAGCTGTTCTCCAATCCGGTTATCCAGCGCTTTTCGATCGACTGCCCGATCGCGCCGCCGTTCTTCCCGTTCCGTCCGGCCGACGAAATGGTCGAGGTGATCCCGCTGCGGGCCGCCGACGACCAGGCACTGCTCACGATCAGTGCGACCCGCCGCCTGGCCCTGGACCTGGCCGAGATGCAGGCCATCCGAAGCTACTTTCAAGAAGAGGACCGCGATCCCACCGACGCGGAGCTCGAGATGCTGGCCCAGACGTGGAGCGAGCATTGCGTCCACAAGACCTTCAAGGCCCTGATCACCTACACGGGCCCGGCGCCGGGCGCCCCCCCGGACGCCCAGCCGGTCGTCCAGACGATCGATGGCCTGCTGCGCACCTATATCCGCAGTGCGACCGAGCAGGTGGCCAGGCCGTGGGTCCACTCGGCCTTCGTGGACAACGCCGGCCTGATCGCCTTCGACGAGCGGTGGGACCTGGCCTTTAAGGTCGAAACGCACAACCACCCCTCGGCGCTCGAGCCCTTTGGTGGGGCGAACACCGGCGTAGGGGGCGTCGTGCGCGATATTTTGGGCGTGAGCGCCCGCCCGATTGCGAACACGGACGTGCTGTGCTTCGGCCCGCCAGAGTTGCCGGAGACGGCATTGCCGGCAGGGGTCCTCCACCCCCGCCGCGTTGCCGACGGTGTGATCCACGGCATTGAGGACTACGGCAACAAGATGGGAATTCCTACGGTGAACGGGGCCATCCTCTATCACCCAGGCTACACCGCCAACCCGCTGGTCTTCTGCGGCTGCCTGGGCCTCCTGCCACGCGGCTCCCATCCCTCGACGCCCCAACCGGGCGACCTCATCGTCGTCATCGGAGGGCGTACCGGCCGCGATGGCCTGCGCGGAGCGACCTTCTCCAGCATGGCGATGGACCAGACAACGGGTGAGATCGCCGGCAGTGCGGTGCAAATCGGCCACCCGATTCACGAGAAGCAGGTCCTGGAAGTCGTGCTGCGTGCGCGCGATGACCGAAGAGGCAGCCCGACGGCGTGTCTCGAAACCCGAGAGACCCCACCGAAGCGTCTCTACAATGCGATCACCGACTGCGGAGCGGGCGGTCTCTCGTCGGCGGTGGGAGAGATGGGACGGGAGCTGGGGGCGCGCGTGCAGCTTGAGACCGTGCCGCTCAAGTATCCGGGGCTGCGCCCGTGGGAGATCTGGCTGAGCGAGGCTCAGGAACGCATGATCCTGGCAGTGCTGCCCGGCAACTGGCCCCGGCTCCAGGAAATCTGCGCCGGGCAGGAAGTCGAAGCCGTTTGCATCGGCGAATTCGAGGCCACCGGCCGGCTGCGCCTCTTCTACCGCGATCGTCTGGTGGGCGATCTGGCAATGGAGTTCCTGCACGACGGCCTGCCGCGCCGGCGACTCAATGCAATCTGGGAACCGTTGAAGGTCGAAAGGGTAGCGGTTGACAGGTTGAAGGTTGAAGGTCATGGCTTGAGAGCCCCGAACCTTCAATCTCCGGACGCTCACGCCGGGGATCTTCGACCTTCAACCTTCAACCTGAGCACCGTCCTGTTGGAGTTGTTGGCACAGCCGAATATTCGTAGCAAAGAGCCGGTGATTCGGCGCTACGACCACGAGGTGCAGGGCGGCACCGCGGTCAAACCGTTGGTCGGTGTCGCCGGCCACGGGCCGGGCGACGCCACCGTGCTCGTGCCACTCGACACTGTTACGAGCGCCGGCAGGGCCGGCTCCTCACAGCAGCAGCCGGCGGTCGCGTTGGCCGTCGGCATTTGCCCGGCTTATGGTGAGCTCGACCCCTACGCAATGGCCTGGGCCGCCGTGGACGAGGCCTTGCGTAACGTTGTCGCAGTCGGGGCCGACCCCGATCGCGTCGCGCTGCTGGACAACTTCTGCTGGGGCAACCCCAACCTGCCGGATCGCCTGGGCAGCCTGGTACGCTGCGCGCAGGGCTGCCACGATGCGGCTGTCACCTATGGCACCCCGTTTATCTCCGGCAAGGACAGCCTGAACAACGAATACAGCGGCGCAGACGGCCGGCGCCACGCGATCCCGGGCACGCTGCTCATCTCCGCACTGGGCCTCGTCCCCGATGTGCGCGGCACCACCACGATGGACATGAAGCGTCCCGGCGACATCCTTTACCTGATCGGCAACACCGGCGCGACTTCCCCTCAGCCCGTGCCGACCGCGCTGGAGCACTTCCGCGCGGTCCACCGCGCCATCGCGGCCGGCCTGGTGCAGGCCTGCCACGACTGCTCCGAGGGTGGCCTGGGCGTTGCGGTGGCCGAAATGTGCCTGGCCGGGCGATTGGGGGCCGAGGTCGAACTGGCAGCCGTGCCCGGTGCGGCCCAGATCGCAGATGACCACGCCGTCCTCTTCTCCGAAGCGCTCTCGCGCTTCGTCGTCGAGGTACGCCCCGCAGATGCCCAGGCCTTCGAGGCCCTGCTCTCCGGCACGCCCCACGCGTGCGTCGGGCGAGTGCTCGAAGTCGACGAGTTGCGTATCCGCGGCCGGGCGGGCCGCGACGTCGTGCATGCTCGTGTCACCGACCTGGAAAGCGCCTGGCGCGGGCCGGATGCGATGGCCGACCGCGAACCGCGGTCCGGAGACCCCATATCATGTTCCAATGGCGCAGCACCTGGCCTTCAGGGAACAGCCCACCCAGAGTCTGCGTCGGTCGGCCGTCGGCCGTCGGCGGTCTTCCGCCCACGGGTGCTAATCCTGCACACGACCGGCACTAACCGCGATCGGGAGGCTGTGCTGGCCTGTGAGTTGGCGGGCGGAGCGCCCGAAATCGTCCACATCAACCAGCTCCTGGCCGGTGAGCGACGGCTGCTCGACTATCACATGCTCGTCGTCCCGGGCGGCTTCTCCTACGGTGATGACCTGGGGGCCGGGACGCTGTGGGCCTTGGACCTGCGGCACCGCCTGGGTGACGATGTTGCCGCCTTCGTCGCCAGCGGTCGCCCGGTGCTGGGTGTCTGCAATGGCTTTCAGGCGCTCGTCAAGACGGGGTTGTTGCCGGGCGCGGACTGGGGGCCAGGGGGTGATCGCGTCGTGACTCTGGCCCCCAATGCGTCGGCCCACTTCGAGTGTCGCTGGGTCTATCTACAGCCGAACCGGCAGAGCCCCTGCCTTTTCACCGCCGGGCTGGACGAGCTGATCTACTGCCCGGTCGCTCACGGCGAGGGTCGCCTGGTCGCGCACGACGATGCCATCCTTGCTGCCCTGCAGGCGGATGGGTTGATCGCCCTTACCTACGTGGATGCCACCGGGGTGCCCGCCGGTTACCCTGCCAACCCCAACGGGTCGGCGCTGGGGATTGCCGGGCTCTGCAACCCGGCCGGCAACGTCCTGGGGCTGATGCCCCACCCTGAAGATCATATCTTCGCCTGGCACCACCCGCGTTGGCATCGGGGCGAGTCCGGGATGACAGGGTTGCGGTTGTTCCAGAATGGGATCAAATTTGCATAAGAATCGCCAGCTCCTCAGCCGCCCGGCCTGGATTGCCAGATCCAGGCCAATGAGGGGCTGGCTCAGCCGGCGGCTCTGGCGATCCGCCGGGAGCGGCGGAAGAGGTACAAGAAAGGTAGGACCGATGCTGAGTCACGAAGAACTCCTTCACGCGGTTCCAAACGCGCTGCAGGCAGTAGACCTCCCCGCGAGTTGGGGGCCGAAGCGGGCCGGCAAGGTGCGCGACATCTATCACCTCAACGGTACGCGGGCGTTGATCACCACCGATCGCATCTCGGCCTTCGACCGCGTGTTAGGCACGATCCCGTTCAAAGGGCAGGTCCTGAACCAATTGAGTGCCTGGTGGTTCGAGCAGACGCGCGACATCGTCGCCAATCACGTCGTGGCGGTGCCTGATCCCAACGTGACCCTGGCCCGGGCGGCGGAGCCACTGCCGGTCGAGGTCGTCGTGCGTGGCTACATCACAGGCGTCACCAAGACCTCGCTCTGGACCCTCTATGCTCAAGCCGAGCGTGCACCGTACGGGATTCCGCTGCCGGATGGACTGCGCAAGAACGACCCCCTGCCGGCACCAATCATCACGCCCACTACCAAAGCCACAGGCGGCGCCCACGACGAGCGACTGACGCGCGATCAGATTCTGACGCACCGGTTGGTCGCGGCGCCGCTGTGGGAGCAAACCGAGGCGGTCGCCCTGGCGCTCTTCGCCCGCGGACAAGCCCTCGCGCGCGAGGCTGGTCTGATTTTGGTGGACACCAAGTACGAGTTCGGTGTGCTGGATGGGCGGCTGCTCCTGATCGACGAGATCCACACGCCCGACTCCAGCCGCTTTTGGACCCTGGCCTCCTACGAACCCGGCCGTGAGCCCGAGAACTTCGACAAAGAGTACCTGCGCGCGTGGTTCGCCGAGCACGGGTATCGCGGCGACGGCAAACCACCTCCCATGCCGGCGGATTTCGCCGCGCGCGTGGCGGCTCGCTATATCGCGGCCTATGAGCGGCTCACAGGCCGCCAGTTCGCACCGGGCGAGCAACCCGCCGCCGCGCGGATCGCGCGCAATTTAGCCGCCTATCGGCGTAAGAAGTGATAAACGCAAAGTCGGCGATCGCTCGGGGCTGATACAGAGTGAGGGACCCACTGGGGCGGGTTTCGACCGATGATGTTGATTGGAAACCGCTGCCCGGTTAGAGCTGAACGACACGTGCCGCCTCTACCCGAAGCCTCCCCGACCGCATTGCCGCGTGCCATGCGTCGTCAGAGCACGGGTATGGGCAACTCGGGAATTGATGGTGTATCTCACTGATCCTGTTGGCGAAGTCGCTTCCAGGGCGGACGAAGGGCTCGTAGTGCGCGCTTGAGCGCGCT
>DOUV01001027.1 GCA_003520455.1 Chloroflexota bacterium
ACATGAGCCGCCGCGCGAGGCCCTGCCGCCGATAGGCGGGCACCACGCCGATGTCGTTGACGTGGCAGGTCTGGCGCCCGAAAAGGAGATAGAGATAGGCCGCAATCTGGCCACCACACACCAGTTTCCAACCTTCGTTCAAGAAGTGGAAGTAGGCGGGGAGGTAGACGTGGCGCGTCCACCAGCGGCGTAAGGGGGTGCGAATCATCGCGTCGAACTCGACGTCCACGCCGGCCAGACTCGAACACATTAACCCTGCAATATCATAACTGTCGTTCAGAGAGACTCGTGCCGGTTGGCACTGCACGATGTTCATCGGCTCTTTGTCCGAGGCCATCTTCAGCCCTTACCAGAAGGCGCCGCTCGTTGCCTACCCGCACCGAACGGTTCCAAGTGGTCGCGTTGCGGAGCGTCGCACGGAAGGAACGCGCTGCGGGCATGAGGGGCGTGCTACAGGTGGGGCAGCCCTCGAGTTTCTCAGTTCCGAGTCGCGTGCTTGCACGAGACAACCCGCAGGGCCTGCGATTTCTGCGCGAGACTTTCGACGGCCCGCTCTGAGCGGCGTGAGCGTGCCCGTCGTCGGCAGGTTCAAGCTGCGACTTCTGCGCGAGACTTTCGACGGCCTGCTCTCCAGCAGTATAGAGCCGCTTGCGGGATCCGGGAAACGGAGGTCTGCCGAGCGTACTACGACCTTTGGCGGAGTGGCCCTCCGCCATGTGGCGGAGGCGAATTTGGCGTTGTTTTTCAACTATCGTATACTTGCCGATATTGGTCCCGAAGAGCTACGTTCGCTCTCGGTTCATCGACTCCCCAAGGAGGGCCACAGTGCTGCAAGCATTCGCCTGGACGACGGCACCCCAAAGCTCCTCGCGGCTCTCGTCGTCTATGGTCAAGCTCGCAATCCTCGGCCTGCTCCTTTCCCTGGCCGTTCCCTTCGTTTCCCGCGCCGATGACCCACCACCCGCAGCGGCGCCTACACCTGAAGCGCCTGGCGAGTCCGATACCCCAGCACTCCCTCCGACCGAGCAGGCGCTCTTCGACCGCATCAACACCGTGCGCAGTGAGCACGGCCTGCCCCCGTACATTCTCAGTCCCACGCTCGTGACCGTGGCGCGCACCCACGTCGAAGACATGGCCGCCCGGAACTGGATGAGCCACACCGGCTCGGATGGTTCTGGTTACCGCCAGCGCATTGCCCGTGCCCAGCTGGCGTTTACGCACGCCAGCGAAAATGTCGGTATGGGTTTCGACCTCGACCGCATGTTCGATTGGTGGATGCATAGCCCGGTCCACCGCGGGGCAATTCTTGGTACCCAATATACCCAGATTGGCCTGGCTCACATCGGTGACCCCGCCCAGCGCTACGGGCACTGGTGGGACATCGTTTTCATCAGCCCACCCAATACGTAGGGGTGATGCGCTCGCTCGGCACCGGCTCATGTGCCGGGCCGGCTGCGGAATGCTTTACCCCTTCATACTGAGCAGGCGGGGTGTTATGCCCTGCCTGCTTGCGCTTTCTCGGAAAATCGATATAAAGTGTGGAGCGAACACGAAGCGAGAAGGAGTTGCTCCGATGCCTGACTCCACGACCTCCAATCCCGTGGGCTACGAGCACCTGAGCGTGACGGTGGACGTTGTCATTTTCACTCTCCTCGACGGTGAGTTGAAAGTGTTACTCATCAAGCGCAAGCGCTGGCCCGGCGAAGGGATGTGGGCGATCCCAGGTGGGTTCGTCCGTCCGGACGAATCGCTCGAGGAAGCCGCGCGCCGCGAGTTGGAGGAGGAAACCGGTGTGCACGATGTCTACCTCGAGCAGCTCTACACTTTCGGCGATCCCGCCCGCGACCCCCGCGCCCGAGTGATCACCGTTGCCTACTATGCGCTCGTGAGCGCGGATCGGTTGGAGTTGCGCCCGGGTGCCGAGGAGGCCGAGGAGGTCAAGTGGTGGCCGGCCTACGATCTCCCCGAGTTGGCCTTCGACCACGAGCGGATCGTGTGCTACGCGCTCCAGCGACTGCGCTACAAGCTTGAATACAGTGCTGTCGGGTTCCAACTGTTGCCCGAAACCTTCACACTCACTGAGCTGCAGACGGCGTATGAGACGATCCTGCGGGAGAAACTGGACAAACGCAACTTCCGCCGGAAAGTTCTGGCTGCAGACATCCTCGAGGAGACCCGTTCTTTCCGGGCCGGTGATCATCGGCCGGCGCGGCTCTACCGTTTCAAACGCGACGCAACCCTCGAAGGTGTCGCGCGCCGTCTCTTTCCCTGATCGGTGGCGCCCGGCCGCCGGCTTCGGCCCTCGATCCTGCCCTGCGCTCGTACCCTTGATGGGCGGCATGATACCTCGCCTTGCGCCCTCCCGACGGACACAGGGGCGCTGCACGCTGACCGGAGAGCGGTTCCAGGGGATTGACAGGGACGCCAGAGGCCGCTATACTTCGTGTTGATTGAACACCAACTGGCCATCGCACGGCCTTTTTTCACTCGACAGGAAAGTGTAGGTGTAACACGAACGGGGGCTGCTCTGGTGTTGAGCCTTTCTGGTGGAGTCGGCCCGGTAAGGGTATTTTTACTCCCCGTGCTCTCTTTGCTACCGGGACTGACGCCGCACTATGACTTCAGCTGAGGAAATTATGCCAGCATTCATCGTGATCGGGGTGGTGGGGTTGGTCGTGTGGGTGCTCTGGCTGCAGATCGAGTTGATGATCAGCCGGCGGGTGATTCGAGCCTTCCAGCAATCGGCGGTCATTGTGCCCCGGGACGAGAAAAAGGCGCGCCGGCCGCTCTGGTGGCTGCTTTTCCTCTTGCCACTCTTACCCTGGTTGACCCTCCTGCTGCCGCACCGCTGAGGCGCCGGCCGGCATAGGCTGAGGCCCGGCCGGCCGGCGGCGGAG
>DOUV01000577.1 GCA_003520455.1 Chloroflexota bacterium
CGCCACCGCCGCCGCCCATCCGCTGGGCCACCTCGCGCGCCAGCGCTCCCGCGTGAACCCCCCGCGCCACGACATCCGGGGTCGCCGTCGCGACAATGGAAGGCTTGTCGCCGATGAGCGCGCCCAACACAACGACCGCGCTCCCGAGCCGGTCGCGAAGCTGGAGGCTGAGCTCACGCAGGGTCTCGTTGCTGGGAGCCTCGACTTGAGCCGCGACGAGGTCGAAACCATCCACATGCTGAGCCTGCCCCAGCAGCGCCTGGAGTTGCTGCTGCGCCAGCCGGCGCTCCAGCGTTTTGATCGTTTTCTCCTGCTGGGCAAGTTGTTGCTGGAGCTGCCCAACGCGCTCCGGCAGCCGGTCGGTCGGTGTACCGAGTTGGGTGGCGAGCTCGCGCCAGGCGTTGAGGTGCTCCTGAATAAAGCTCTCGGCGCCCTCACCGGTCAGGGCTGTGATCCGGCGAATACCCGACGCGATCGAGCCCTCCTGAGTAACAATGAAGGGACCGATCTGTCCGGTGCGAGTCACATGAGTACCGCCGCACAGCTCTCTCGAGTACGCCCCCGGGCCAGGCTCGTACTCGATACTGACGACTCGGGCGGACCCACCGTACTTCTCACCAAACAACGCCGTTGCGCCACTGGCGAGCGCCTCCTCGAGCGGCATCACCCGCCAGATGACCGGGTGGTCCGCCCGGATGTGCTCGTTGACCTGGTTCTGGATGTGGTCAATCTCCTGCGGGGTGACCGCCGTGAGGTGGGCGAAGTCGAAACGCAGGTAGTCGGGTGCCACGAGCGAGCCGCGCTGCTCTGCGTGCTCACCCAGCACGTTGCGCAGGGCGCGGTGGAGCAGGTGGGTGGCCGTGTGGTTGCGCATGGTATTCCAGCGCCGCTCTACATCGACGGTCGCGCGAGCCATCTCGCCCTGGCGAACCATACCCTCGGCCACCGTCCCGAAGTGGACCCACAGGCCGCCGCGGGGCTGGCGGACATCGCCGATGGTGATGCGGCCGTATTCGGTATCGATCGTCCCGGTATCGGCCACCTGGCCGCCGCCCTCCGCGTAGAAGGGTGTACGGCTCAGGATCACCTCGACATCTTCCCCCGCGCCAACACTCTCGACGCGCTGACCGTCGCGGATGAGGGCCACGATCTGGGTGGGCTCATCGACGAGGTGATCGTACTCGTAGCCCACGAAGACGGTGGGCGGCAGCTCCAGATCGCGGTAGGTGCGAATCCAGCTGTCGGCGTCGAATTTTTGGGCGGCGCGGGCGCGTGCCTTCTGCTCGGCCATGGCCCGATCGAACCCACTGCGATCCACCGTGAAGCCACGCTCCTCGGCGACGTCCCTGGTCAGATCGTAGGGAAAGCCATAGGTGTCGTAGAGCCGGAAAGCCTCCTCACCGGGAACCACGCGCTGCTCGGCCGCTGCCAACCGGTCGAGCAGTTCGTCCAGGAGCGCCAGACCGGTCTCGAGCGTCTGCTGGAAACGCTCCTCTTCCTGTCCAAGCGCCTGGAGGATGAAGTCGCGCCGCTCGCGCAACTCGGTGTAATGGTCACCGTAGCGCTCGATGACAGCTTCGGCCACGTCATGGACAAAAGGCCGGGTGATGCCGGCCCGCTTGCCGAAGCGCATCGCGCGGCGCAGGATCAGCCGCAGCACGTAGGAACGCCCCTCGTTGCCGGGCACGACGCCGTCGGCCACCAGGAAGCTGGCGGCTCGAATGTGATCGGCGATCACGCGGTAGGCCACCTTGTGCGCCTCGCGCTCGGCATCGCGGTGCCCGGCGACCTCCTGGATCCGGGCCAGGATCGGGCGGAAAATATCGGTCTCGTAGGTACTCTCGACGCCCTGCATCACCATCGTGATGCGCTCGAACCCCATGCCTGTGTCGATGGAAGGCTTGGGCAGCGGTGTCATGACACCGCTGGCATCTCGGTCGAACTGCATGAAGACCAGATTCCAGACCTCAACGTAGTTGTCGTCTTCACTGTTGACACCCTCAGCCCGCTGCTCCTCGAGTGGCCCGATGTAGTAATGAATCTCAGAGGAGGGCCCGCAGGGGCCGGTATCGCCCATCTCCCAGAAATTGTCCTTCTTCCCAAAGCGCAGAATCCGCTCCTCGGCGATGTGCTTTTTCCACAGTTCGAACGCCTCGTCGTCGTCCTCGTAGATTGTGGCCCAGAGACGTTCTTTCTGGAGCTTGAAGACCTCGGTGAGCAGCGTCCAGGCGTAGGCAATCGCCTGTTCCTTAAAGTAGTCGCCGAAGCTGAAGTTGCCGAGCATCTCAAAGAAGGTGTGATGACGTGGCGAGGGACCGACATTCTCGAGGTCGTTATGCTTGCCGGAGACACGCATGCACTTCTGGGCCGTGGCTGCGCGCGTGTAGGGCCGCTCCTCCAACCCAAGGAAGACATCCTTGAACTGGTTCATCCCGGCGTTTGTGAAGAGCAATGTCGGGTCGCCGGCAGGTACGAGGGATGAACTCGGCACGATCTCGTGGCCAAGTTCGTGAAAGAAGTCGAGAAACGTCTGGCGGATCTCGTCACTGGTCGTCGGGACGCTCATGCAGTGCTGTCCTTTAGCATCGAACCGCCGACCCCCTGGGAGGTCGGCGGGCTGGACTGGCTCCGGTTCCGCCCGATGGTGAACCAGGGCACCTGGGCGATCTTGTAGTCGGGAAATTGTACCGGAGGGGGTAGGACCTGTCAAAGATGAGCCTGGTTTTGCTGATCCGTGCCTTGATTGCGAAACTGGTGGCCTCGTGAAACGCGATGACACCAGGTGCAAGGTGTTTCGCGTCCTAACCATCGGATCGCAGCGCTCAAGGGCCCCGCACGGGGTGGGAAGTTGGCGTGGGGCCCGTTCGGATTTTCAACCGAAATTGGAGCCGAATCTCCGCCAAACCCTCAGTCGTCCCCTGGCCGCCCCTGTGGTATACTCGACGCTATGGATACGCCCCCGTCGAGCGACCCCGGCGTCTCGTCCGACCCCATCCGTGCCCGCCGGCTTGGCTGCTTGCTGAGCTTGCCAGCAGCACTTGTCGCCTTGCTTGGGGTGGTCCTGATCTGGTGGAGCCGCAGTGTCTTTTCACTGCTCGTCTACGCTGCCTTTCTCCCGCTCTTCATGCTCGGCCAGGGACTCGCGACCTGGCTGACTGGTCGAATTGAGGTGCCGGCCTTCCTCAGTGGGCCACCAACTGTGCTGGAGGGCGCTGCCGCCCGCCGTTGGGCCGTTGCCTTGCTGGTGAGTGGACTGATCTTACTCCTGCTTTGCGGCGGGCTCTGGTGGGATATGTGGCGGGTTCTTCACTCGTCTTGAGTCTCATCACCAGGAGACACATTGAAGGCACTGCCTGGGAACGGGGACGTCTCGCCCGCCCGAGCTCGACCGCGCCCTCCAGAAGCCCATCCCCGATCAGCCGGAGACCCCCAGCCATCGACAGAATCTGTTCATCACAACACGTTGCGCCGCCATCAACCGATGGCGGCACATTTGCAATGGCGGACTCGAGCCCCAGTCACACCCGGAGCGCGGGCTCAGCAAACTCGAGCCGCAGTGTCACAACCTCCTTCGGACGAAGGTCGAGCGTAACACAGTTCTCCTGAAGCGCCAGGGGCTCGCCTGGCTGCTCGCGGAGATCCGTGCGGCTCGCCGAGACGAGTGGCCAGAGCGGCCGCACGCGCGTGGGCAACAGACGCGAGGAGGGATTCCACAACCGGACGATCACGCCCGGCGAGCGATCCTCGGGGGGCTTGACGACGCTCAAAGCCACCTCGCCTGGCTCGATGCTCAAGAACTGGGCGCCGGGAGGGAGTGAGCCAGCCGCAAGCGGCCGGCTGGCGGCAACGAGCGGCGCTCGAAAGGCGTTCGCCTCGGGTACGATGGTGAGCCAGCCCCCAGAGTAGGGTACCACGCTGACCTCGAACCGATGCGAGCCGAGGCATTGGGCCCCCGGCGTCGCGAATGTCGGGCCGGCATGGCCGCGCCGGGTGCGCAGGTCATCGCGGCTGAGGTCGCCGACACAGCGAAGCAGGGTGAGCTTGATGGCCAGGCCACCGTTCGTGTCGGGTGTTGTCTCCACCTCGGGCAGCCCGCGCGCCGCGACCAACAATCCCTCGCCCGCTCCTGTCTCGATCGCCGTCCAACCCCGCTGCGGGAAGGTCGCCGGCGGGTCCTCCGCCCAGGTCGACTGCGAGGGCGGTACCACTGTCGGACGCGGCACCACGTCGAAGTGCGCCTCAGCCCAGGCTCGCTCGGCACCTTCCAGAGGGAAGTGGGCTCGCAGCCGGTGATCGGTCGCGCGATTCTCGACCTCCGTTGTTATATCCAGTCGCGTCACACCCGGCACCAGGCGGGCCGTCACGATCACGGCGAGCGGCGTGATCGCCTCGCTGCGGGCCTGGCGGTCAGGAGCGAGGCCCGCCGGCACGGCCAGGGAATAGCGCATCGTGAGTGCCTGCTCCACCGTTGAGCGCTCGACCTGAACGGTCGCCACCTGGGCCGGTGCCAGAATCTGCCGATCGCCGGCGGGCGGACTGTAGCTGTACTGATCCCCGGCGTCGCCACCATCCACCAGTTGATTCAGCCCTCGGAGCACGCGCCCGGTCCGCT
>DOUV01000572.1 GCA_003520455.1 Chloroflexota bacterium
CCTGATTTTGAGCGAACCGTGAGATACGGTATAGATCGGGTCAAAAGAAGCGCCAGAATCTGCGCTCCGAACGCGAGTTTGGATCTGGCTGCGTGGGTCCCTCGGGCGGCACTGGTTTCCGTATGCGTCAAAGATTCGGCGGCCAGACTTGCCACATCGGGCTTTATAGACTTCGACGCAGTACGCAACATTCGCCTCATCGATGAGCGTGGCCCTCCCGCTATCGTCAAGCACGCGAATGTGGCCGGCGCGTGTCCAACGACTGATGGTCGGTTAAGGAACGCTGTATTTGCGACTGGCCTCGCTCATGCTGATCGCCGCGCCGCGGAGGTGTTCGAATTGGTCGGGTCGGATCGTGAGGCGTTTGACGTCGTCTTCGGCCACAGCCAGCCCACCATCAAGGGCAATGGCTCAAACTGTAGCGGCTTCGCTCGCTTTGGTCAGGGCCTCAGCCGGTATCTGGTAACGAGATGATGTGTTTATATTTCTGTAAAAGTGCGCGTACGCGCCACTTTTACAGAAAGTGAGATACGCCATCTGCTAACGACGAGCAGCAGCTTCAAGGAGCACAGAGGCGGGGAGACCCGGCGTGGGCATCGTCACCTCCAGCAAAAACACAACAGCCCGGCATAAAGCCGGGCTGCCACGGTGCCAGGCGGGCCAGAGCCGCCCTGCACGAAACAGATCGTCGAGAGAGAACAATGGCCCTCTCACGCCTGGTGGGAAAGGCTCCTCGCGTAGGACTCGAACCTACAACCTACCGGTTAACAGCCGGTTGCTCTGCCGATTGAGCTAGCGAGGATCGCTGTAAGATCGAGCGTGATTATAGAGAATTAGACCCGCGTGTCAAGTTTGTGGGATCGCTCAGGGCAACAGCACGGCGGAGCCATCCTCGTTGGTAGCCCCGCCATGCCGTTCGATAACCATCCGCAGCCCGTCTCAGCAGTGACGAAGGAAGATTCCGCCACACGCCTCACGTATCCGCCCCATTGCGCGATATCTCGTGCTTCGTCGCCGCAATCGCGCTCACCATCTCTTCGATCCGGATAAACTTCACGCGCGGGCGGCCGAGGGCCTGCCCTCTGCTAGCTTCAATCTGGTCGAGCAGCCGCCAGTCGGCGTACGACACGTAGTCGGGCCGACGCGCTTTGATGAATGCCTCGGCCGCCTGCGGGGTGGCGCACTCGTCGTCTACGGGATTGATGGATGGCACATCCTCGAGCAGCGACCGTACAGTCTCGGCGGAGTCGGGCTTGTTCGTGCCGATGATCCCTGTCGGACCACGTTTGGCCCAACCCACGACGTACTCACCCACGATAGGAGCCCCGGTCTCAGGGTCGAGGACCCGGCCACTCTTGTTGGGAATCGTACCTCTACGGGCATCATGCGGAACGCCGGGCAGCGGCACACCCTTGTACCCGACGGCGCGAAAGACCATATCCATATCAATCGTTTCGTAGACGTCAACGCCGCTGGCCTGCAAGTAGCCGCTCTCGATCGGCCGCAATTCGTTCCGCCGCAGTTTGAGGGCGGTGATGTGCCCGTTTTCACCGAGAATCTCAACCGGAGAGACGAGGAAACGCAGGTAGATTTTTCGTGGCAGTCCGTTTTCTCCCCGGAGCGCATACTGACGAAGTGTCTTGACATTCTTCGTAATGTCTCGATTTCCTTCCATGGCTGCCAGACTATAGGGGTCCAACTCGACGTCTGCCGGGTCCACGATGACCTCAACCCCCTCAATATCGCCTAGTTCACGCAACTCAGGGTTGGTGAAAGCGGCCTGGACCGGCCCCCGGCGGCCTAACACATAAATCCGCTTCACCCGGCTATGGCGCAACTTCTCGAGGGCATGGTCGGCGATATCGGTTTTCGCCAACACTTCAATCGGCTTGGCCAGGATGCGCGCTACGTCCATCGCTACGTTGCCGATGCCGACGACGGCCACATTCTCGCCGCTCAGGTCAAAATCAAGGTCGGCGTAGTCGGGATGGCCGTTGTACCAGCCAACGAAGGCCGTCGCCGAGTAGCTGCCGAGGAAATCTTCGCCAGGAATGCCGAGCTTTCGGTCCGAGGATGCGCCGACGGCGTAGATCACCTGGTCGTAATAGCGGCGCACATCGTTATGGGTCAGGTCCGTCCCGAACGTGATGTTGCCAAAGAACCGAACGCGGGGGTCAGAGGCGATTCTGTCGTACACCCTTGTGACGGACTTGATTTTCTGGTGGTCGGGGGCCACACCGTCGCGTACTAACCCGAACGGGGTCGGTAAACGATCGAATAGATCGATTGATACCTGGACAGCGTTTTGTTCTAGAAGAGCCCCTGCGGCGTAAAAACCGGAAGGGCCTGCACCGACGATTGCCACCCGCAATGGTCGTTCTACGGTTCCGAGCCTGCGTTCCACTGTTAATACCTCTCCTCTCTGTCGAAGACGGGATGACTTCCTACATCTTGGTCAGTCAGGGGCGTGACCAGACTGCCCTATTCGTGGCCCATTCTAGTCAAAAGGGATGTAATGAACCCAACAAACTGGACAGATTTTAGGCCGAAATAAGGGAAGACACCTCCCCATGGTGGTCCTGCCAGACCGTCTCGAACTCCACCGGCATGAGATAGCCCAGGGCCGGGTGGATGCGCTTGTGTTGGTAGACGTGCTCAATGAAATGGCCGATCTGGCGGTAGGCATCGGCAAAGTCCTGATAATCTGAGAGGTTTACCTCCTCTTCTTCTGATTGTGCGGATGAGCCGTTCTGCCAGGCGTGGCCGGCATCGGCCATGCTGATCTGGATCTGATAATGGTACAGCCGCTCAATGGAGGCGTGGGCTGCGTATTGGACGCCTTGATCACGGTGATGAATGCGCGGGACCCGCCTGGTCAGGGCGCGTTGGCGAGCCGTCAGGGTCAGGTCCTGATCCAGCCAGCGGTGGAGATGCCAGCCGCGGAGGCCCCGGGTGAAGCCATCCATGATCACCGCCAGAGAGACGAATTCCAGGCGCAGCCGCACGGAGCGGATGTCGCTGACCCACACCTGATCGGGAGCCGTGATCGTCAGGTCCAGCACCTCGTGCTCCTGCTGGCGCGGCGACCGCTCGATGAACTCTTGTTTCCAGCGGAACAACACCGACTCCTTGATGGCATGTTCCCGGCATACTTGCGCGGCGCTCTTGACGCCGGTCAGGACTTCCAAGACCACCTGGGCTTTGAATTCGGCGCTGAAACTCCGTCGCTTCGGCATGTGGATCCCCCTTCTGCTGGACACTCTCTTCACCAAGGGTGGTATCCAGTTCCCGGGGTCCATTACAGAAGGCGTTTCCCCCGCAGACAAAAGGCAGTCTTTCGAGAGAAAAACGTCACGCCGAGGGAGATCGTATGACTTGATCCAAGCCGGGATTCCTTGATCAAGCCATTCTACCGGCGGATCGATCGCGGCCCTCGTGAGCCCTTGACAACCGGCCCTGCAGGGCGAGTCGGCCTGGCAACAAGGGAACGATCAGTCGGCACTGAATCCCTTGCACCATCTCTGGCTGTTTGACGCGATTGAAGACTTCGCCCCTCGAGTCCCCACCCCCGACAATCCGGGCAGCACTGGTCGCGGGCGGGCCGAGTACACCAACCCACCAGGCACACAAACTGGCACCCGCAATGTGCTCGGAATCGGGCGATCGACTGAGCGAGGAAGAATCTCCAAATAACCTGGGCGAGGTGGCCCAGACACTGGTCGATTATACCATACCCCTGCCGGGTTACGAATCAGCGCGAACGAGCAAGAGACGGTTGGGGATGCCGCAGCAGTTGCTCCACCGCCCACAGCGTACAACGACGGAAGCCGGCTACGAGGCGACGAACCTGCAACGAAAACGGCACCGGCTCGGCCTCCAGAGCAGAAGTTGCTTGACCGGTGCGCTCTGGTGACAGGGCGACGGCGGTTGCGCCAAGGGTCTCATAGCGCTCAGGGCTGGGCCGTCCCTGCGCTCTCCCTGGTCGGGCGCACACTGCGGCCCCGTCCGCCCTCAACAAGAGGCCATCTGCGCGTCTGGATCCCTGATGATGATCTGCGGCCGGCCGCGGTAGGTCTGGATCTTGCCACTGATGCGGACGCAACTCCCTTCGATGTCAGGGAACTTATGATCGAAGGCGACCGCGTAGAAGGTACCGGGGGCCGGATCGAAGTTGATGAAGAAGGCCCGCCCGCTGTCGTAGGTTTCGGTAACGAAGCCCTCCACGCAGGCTTGCTCACCGATATGCATCGGGGCTTCATCCCAAGAAAAGCAGCCCGGACCAGCGCTACGGGCGGCCGCGATCGTGGGCGTGGGGTGAGCAGTGGGGCGGGCTCCGGCGAGCACAGTGACCTGCACCACTCGCGTCACCTCAACCGGTACGACGCGAGTCACCTCGACCTCCCGCGTCACCTCCACCGGCACCATGCGGGTGACCTCGACCTGGCGCTCGACGACGGGCGGGGCGAGGATGGGACTGCATGCGCTCAGCAGAACCACCACGATGAGAAGATGACGCATGGGCCGGGCTCCTCCCCTCCGCGCCGTTCCTCGTACGCTCCATGGGCTGGAAGGGCTGGCACCACTATAGGCGCGAGAGCACGGTCTGTCTATCCCCCTCCCCTGCTGAGCATAGGGTGAATAGCCCATCCGCCCTACATCCGGCCGCGCCTTCTCACTTTCGCGGGCCAATGCTATCATTACAGAGGAAACAGTACTCGAACGGACCGAGTCAATGACAACCCTTACGAAGCGCCTACGAGTCTATCGCACCGATGCCATCATTTTGAGACGATCCGATTGGGGCGAGGCCGACCGCATCGTCACACTCTTCACGCCTGGTTTCGGCAAGCTCCGCGTCGTAGCGCCGGGTGCACGCAAGCCTCAGAGCCGCAAGAGCGGCCACCTGGAGCTCTTCACCCACGGCACCTACGTCCTCGCGCGCGGGCGCACCTTCGACAAACTGACCCAGGCCGAGACGCGCGACTACTTCCCCAGGCTGCATGAGTCGCTGGACCGTATGAGCTGCGCCTCGCTGGCGGCCGAACTGGTCGATCGCTTCGTCGAGGAGCACGACGAGAATGCGCCCCTCTACGAGTTGTTTCTGGATACGTTGGCAATCCTGGATGACCCGGCCAGGTCACCCGATCCACTCCTGGCGCTGCGCTATTTCGAGGTGCGCGCCCTCACGCTGTTGGGCTACCAGCCCCAGGTCCATCACTGCATCCTCTGCGGCGAGCCGCTCGAACCGGTAGATCAGTTCTTCAACCTGGGAGGCGGCGGGGTGGTCTGCCCGCGCTGCGCCGCGGGGCAGAAGGGCCTGTTGCACCTGCCACTTGACCTGCTCAAGGTGCTGCGCTTCTTCCAGGACAGGCTGTGGGGCGAGGTTCGGGGGCTCCAGCTGCCGGCTGCGACAATGGCCGGTCTGGAGACCCTTCTCCGCCGCTACGTCGCCTCGCTCCTGGAGCGCGATCTCAAGTCGGAAAAGTTTTTGCGGGAGTTGCGCCGGTCCTACACGAGCGAGGAGCCTCCTGCATGACCGAGCCGCTGACTTTTCGGGAGTACCAGCGTTGGTTCGAAGACTACGATCGAGCGCGTGGTTGGAACCGCATCCTCCCGGCCCATTCCCTGGCTCACCTGACCGAGGAGGTCGGTGAGATCGCGCGGCTGGTGCTCAAACTCGAGGGCTACCGCGAGCTGCCACCAGAGGAGCGCGCTCAAGCGGCGGACCAACTGGCGATGGAAATCAACGACGCCTTCGTCTTCCTCACCCAGCTTGCCCTCGCCTTTGGCATCGATCTGGAGGAGACGATCCGCCGTGGTCAGGCCAAGGCTGAAGCGCGCTACAGTGTCGAGCAGGGTCGCCGCGAGGCTGAGCGCTACCGCCAGCGCCAGGCCGAGAATGCGGTCTGGCTTCAGGGCGGGACGGCCAACGACCGGCCGGCGGATGAAGAGAGCTGAAACGGCCCTGCGCCTCAGTCGACCAACATGGGTTCTGTTCAAGAGATTGACCGGGAAGCGACCGCGTTTATAATCTCGATACCTTGTACCAGCGGCGGGCGGGGCATCCTCGGCCCGCCGCTGTGTTGCCATCCTTCAATCATTACAGGGCGCCGCCGAGTTGCGGGGCCCACCAGGATACCATCTGATGAGTAAGCCATTCACATTCCAAGAGGTCATCCTCCGCCTGCAAGACTACTGGGCGCGCCAGGGCTGCCTGATCTGGCAACCGTACAATACCGAACTCGGCGCGGGCACCATGAACCCGGCCACCTTCCTGCGGGTCCTCGGGCCCGAGCCGTGGAACGTAGGGTATGTCGAACCGAGCGTCCGTCCGGATGACAGCCGCTATGGCGAGAATCCCAACCGGATCCAGATGCATACTCAGTACCAGGTGATCCTCAAGCCAGATCCGGGGAACCCCCAGGAGTTGTACCTGGGCAGCCTGGATGCCATCGGTATTGACCGCAGCAAGCACGATATCCGCTTCGTCGAAGACAATTGGGAGTCGCCGGCCCTGGGCGCCTGGGGGCTGGGCTGGGAGGTCTGGCTCGATGGCCAGGAGATCACCCAATTCACCTACTTCCAGCAGGCCGGCGGCATCACGCTCGATCCCGTCGCGGTCGAGATCACTTACGGGCTCGAGCGCATCGTGATGACCCTGCAGGGCGCACGCCACTTCAAGGAGATCGAGTACGCGCCCGGTATCACCTATGGCGAGCTCTTGGGCCAGAACGAGTACGAGCAGTCGGTTTACAACCTGGACCTGGCCGACACGGGGCGGGTTGCTCAGCTCTTCGACCTCTACGAGCAGGAGGCGAAAATGCTGCTCGCGGCCGGGCTCGCCCTGCCGGCCTACAGCTATATCCTGAAAACCTCCCATACCTTCAATATCCTCGATTCGCGCGGCGCCATCGGCGTCACGGAGCGTGCGCGCTACTTCGCCCGCATGCGCGACCTCGCGCGCGAGGTCGCGCAGCTCTGGCTCGAGAAGCGCAGTGAGATGGCCTTCCCGCTCGGTACCAGCACGGCGCCCGAGCGACTCGCGTTGCCCCCCGGCCCACCCTGGCCGACGGTGGGTACCTCTGACTTCGTGCTCGAGATCGGCTCGGAGGAGCTGCCCGCCGATGATGTGACGCTCGCTGTGGAGGAGCTCGCACAGAAAGTCCCCGGCTGGCTCGCGGACCTGCGGTTGGAGTACAGGCAGTTCCATCTCGACGGCACACCGCGCCGTCTGGCGGTCCGCGTCACCGGCCTGAGCAACGCTCAGCCCGACGAGGCACGGGTGGTCAAAGGGCCACCGGCACGCATCACCTTCGACGCCGAGGGGCGCCCGACCAGGGCCGCGCAAGGTTTCGCGCGCAGCCAGGGGATCGACGTGGCCGATCTGCGGCTTGAACAGCTCGACGGCGGCGAGTACGCCGTGGCGCGTGTCACACTCAAGGGCCGGCCGGCAGGCGAGGTCCTGGCTGAGGCCTTGCCCGAGCTGATCGCTTCCATCCAGTTCCCCAAGTCGATGCGCTGGAACTGGACCAACATCGCCTACTCGCGGCCGCTGCGGTGGCTGGTGGCCGTGCTGAGAAACCAGGTAGTCCCTTTCGAGTATGCCGGACTCGTCAGCGGCCGCACCAGCCGCGGGCTGCGCTCGGCCGACTCGCCCGAGTTTGAGATTGCGAGCGCGGCCGACTACCCTGAGATCATCGCCGCCCAGGGCATCGTGGCCAAGATCGAGGCGCGTCGGGCCATGATCTGGGAGTGCGCCCAGGCGCTGGCGGCTGAGGTCGGTGGGACGATCCCCGAGAACCCCGAGTTGCTGGCCGAAGTGGCCAACCTGGTGGAGGCGCCGACGCCCCTCCGCGGCGCGTTCAACCCGCGCTATCTGGAACTCCCACGCGATATCCTTGTGACCGTGATGCGCAAGCACCAGCGCTACTTCCCGGTGGAACAGGACGGCCGGCTCCTGCCCTACTTTATCACTGTCGCCAACGGCGACGTAGACCTCGAGACCGTGCGAGAGGGTAACGAAGAGGTGATCGAGGCCCGCTACGCTGATGCGGCTTTCTTCTGGCATCAGGACCGCAAGACAACGCTCGGCGACATCCGCCCGACCCTTTCCGGTGTCACCTTCCAGACCAGGCTCGGCTCGATGCTCGACAAGAGCGAGCGCATCGAGCGTCTGGCGCCGATCATCGGCGCGATCCTCGGTCTGGACCAGGACCAGCAAGCGACCGCTCAGCGGATAGCGCACCTGGCCAAGGCCGACCTCGTCACCAACATGGTGGTGGAGTTCACCAGCCTCCAGGGCATCATGGGCCGCGAGTATGCCCGCCAGGCGGGTGAGCCCGAGGCCGTGGCGACGGGTATCTTCGAGCACTACCTGCCACGCTTCACCGGCGACAGGCTCCCCGAGACCTTGCCTGGCATTACCGTCGGCCTCGCCGATCGGCTCGACAGTCTGGTGGGGCTCTTCAGCGTGGGCCTGGCGCCGAAAGCCACTGCCGATCCCTTCGCGCTACGCCGTGCCGCCCTGGGCCTGGTCCAGGTACTGGCCGAGCGTGGGCTGGAGTTCGACCTGCGCCGCGGGGTCGCCGCCGCGGCTGCGCTCCAGCCAGTGCCAGTCGATGAGGCGACCCAAGGTGCCGTGCTCGATTTCATCCGCCGCCGGCTCGAGCAATGGCTCCTGGACCAGGGCTTCCGGCCAGACCTGGTGCAGGCTGTCCTGGCCGAGCGCGCCCACAACCCGGCCCGTGCGCTGGCGACCGTCCGCGAGCTGAGCGAGGTGGCCCATACCGAGCGCTTCCAGACCGTGCTAACGGCCTACTCCCGCCCGGCGCGGATCATCCGCGGCCGGACGACGACCGGCACGGTGCAGCGCGCGCTGTTCGAGCACCAGGCGGAGCGCGACCTCTGGCGGGTTGTCCGGCAGGTGGAAGCCACCATCACCCCCGACCTCAGCGTGACCGGCTTCATCGAGCGCTTCGAGCCGCTGGTAGAACCGATCAACGCTTTCTTCAACCAGGTCTTCGTCATGGTCGAGGACGAGCAGGTTCGCACCAACCGCCTCAACCTCCTGAAGCAGATCGCCGACCTGCCCGAGGGGATCGTCGATTTGACCCAGGTGCGGGGGTTCTGAGCCGGGTTGCAGGTTGGGCGGGGTTGCAGGTTGCAGGTCGGCAGATCACGATCGCCGTTTCGAATAAGGGTCGGAGTGGCCTTTGATGTTTGGAGCTCAGCGAGCGTATAGCCTGTTTCTAGCGTTCTAGCCGAACGAACCACTGTTGCAGCTTTCCACGCAAGTCTGTCAGTCACGGGAGAGGCCATTCGGCTTGGGGTGCATGTTTCAGAGCGCACTCGAAGCTGGATGGCCAATTGTCAGAGTAAATTGGCAAGCCGCAAGAGGCCTCCAAACGGAGGGAGAACCTGCAACCTTCCAACCTTCAACCTGCTAACCTGCAACCCCCACCATCCTCAGCTTGCAACTGCTCACTCGGGCAGGCTCGCCCGTCATCAACGGTAGGCTTCCCCCATCATCGGGTAGTTTTTGCCTCAAACCCTGGTGATTCACGCCTTCCTCTGCTACGATAGATCCAGGCCGCAAGGGCGGCTGTTTTGTGCTGCCGATTGGTGACAAGGAGGTCACATATGTTATATGAGGATCGTGAACACAAATGGGCCTATCTTTTTGAGGAGGCTGGAGGGGCGCAGGGCCGTGCGCCCCTCCTTGGGGGCAAGGGCGCAGGTGTGGCCGAGATGACCCGGGCCGGTTTACCGGTGCCGCCGGGTTTCATCATCACCACCGAGGCCTGTAACGCCTACTATGCCTACGACAAGCACTTCCCGGAGGGAATGTGGACCCAGGCCCGCGAGGCGCTCCAGCAGGTCGAAGCTAAAGTGGGAAAAGGCTTCGGCAACGCCGCTACCCCACTGCTGGTCTCAGTCCGCTCCGGGGCGCCCATCTCGATGCCTGGCATGATGGATACCGTCCTCAACCTCGGCTTGAACGAGGAGACCCTCCAGGGCCTGGCCACCCAGACCGGCGATCTGCGTTTCGCGTTGGACGCGTACCGCCGCTTCATCTCAATGTTCGGCCAGATCGTGATGGGCGTGCCTCGCGAGAAGTTCGAGCGCGTTCTGGATCGCTCCAAGGCGCAGACGAGCGGCGGCCGTGACACCGACCTCACCCCCGAGCAGTTGCGCGAGATCATCGCCGCCTACAAGCGAATCATCTTCGCCGAACAGCGCGGCCATGATTTCCCCGAGGACCCCTACGAGCAACTCCGCATGGCCATCGCCGCGGTTTTCGATTCGTGGATGGGTCGCCGCGCCGTGGACTACCGCCGCGTCAACCGTATCCCCGACGACCTCGGCACCGCAGTGACGGTCCAGGCGATGGTCTTCGGTAACATGGGCTGGGACAGCGGCACCGGCGTGGCCTTTACCCGCAACCCTTCCACCGGAGAGAAGGCGCTCTACGGCGAGTACTTGCTCAATGCCCAGGGCGAAGACGTCGTCGCCGGCATTCGCACCCCGAAGCCGATTAGTGAGTTGCGTGAGGAACTCCCGACCGTCTACGAGCAGTTTGTCACGATCACTGAGCGACTGGAGCGCCACTACCGCGATATGCAGGACCTCGAGTTCACGATCGAACGCGGCACACTCTGGATGCTCCAGACCCGGACCGGCAAACGCACGGGCGCTGCCGCTGTCAAGGTCGCCGTGGACATGGTCCGCGAGGGTTTGATTGACCGCGCCACCGCCGTCAGGCGCGTCACCCCCGAGCAGCTCGACCAACTGCTGCACCCGACGGTCGATCCCCAGGCGGACGCGGTCGTCCTCGCCAATGGTCTGCCGGCCAGCCCGGGCGCGGCGCAGGGAACGGTGATCTTCAGCCCCGACGAGGCTGAGGAGTTGGCCCGCACCGGCACGAAGGTCATCCTGGTCCGCCAGGAAACCAGCCCGGACGACTTCCACGGTATGGTCGCGGCCCAGGCCATCCTGACAGCCCGCGGGGGGATGACGTCCCACGCGGCGGTTGTCGCGCGCGGCATGGGCAAGCCTTGCGTCACCGGGGCCGATGCTCTAGTCATCGATTACAACCAGCAGCAGTTCAACGTCAACGGCACAGTCGTGCCGAAGGGCGAGTGGATCACCGTGGATGGCTCCACCGGCCGGGTGCTGTTGGGGCAGGTGCCCACGGTGCAACCCACCCTCGGGTCCGACTTCCACGAGTTGATCGGCTGGGCGGATGAGCTCCGGGATCTGCGCGTGCGGGCCAATGCCGACACCCCCCACGACGCCAGGGTGGCCCGCGACTTTGGGGCCGAGGGCATCGGCCTGTGCCGCACCGAGCACATGTTCTTCGGGGAGGAACGCCTGGCGGCGATGCGCGAGATGATCCTGGCCGACGGCGTCGGCGCCCGTGAGAAGGCCCTCGAGAAACTTCTCCCGCTCCAGCGCGAGGACTTCGCCGGCATCTTCCGCGCGATGGCCGGCCTGCCGGTAACCATCCGGCTGCTCGACCCACCACTGCACGAGTTCCTGCCCAACCTTCAGGAGCTTCTGGGCAGCCTGGCCGAGCTGAAGCTGGCCCTCCAGCGGGCCGGTACGCTGCACGAGATGGACCACCTGCTGGACGAGATTGACGAGAAGCGCCAGCTCTTGCGCCAGGTGGAACGGCTCCACGAGGCGAACCCCATGCTGGGCCATCGCGGCTGCCGACTGGGCCTGCTCTACCCCGAGGTGACCCGGATGCAGGCCCGCGCCATCTTCGAGGCGGCCTGCCAGGTCCAGGGCGAGGGGCTGGCGGTCATCCCCGAGATTATGGTGCCCCTGGTCGCTGCCGACGAGGAACTGCGCCACCAGGCAGCGCTGATCCACGACGTCGCCCGCCAGGTAATGGGCGAGTATGGCCTGACCGTTGAGTACACTGTAGGCACGATGATCGAGTTGCCGCGCGCCGCGCTAACGGCGGGCAAGATCGCGGCCCATGCCGATTTCTTCTCGTTCGGCACCAACGATCTCACCCAGACCACCTTCGGCCTTAGCCGCGACGATTCAGGGCGCTTCCTGCCCCATTACGTGGATCGCAAGATTTTGCCCGACGATCCTTTCCAGGTGCTCGACCGCGAGGGCGTGGGAGAGTTGGTGCAGATCGCAACCGAGCGCGGGCGGCACACAAAACCCGGCCTCAAAGTGGGCATCTGCGGCGAGCATGG
>DOUV01000276.1:0-960 GCA_003520455.1 Chloroflexota bacterium
GGGAGTGGATTCCACGCGAGCAGATGCGCGTCGAGCGGGCGGACCAACTCTCCGGCCGGGGCTGGGATGGCCCTGCGGATGGGAGCGCCATCGTCCAGGCGGCCTGGGACAGCGCGGGGTTGTGGCTGGCCGCCTGGGTGCGTGACGATCACCCCCGCGCCAACCGGCGCAGCCGCGCCGACATTCCCAACGGTGATGGCCTCTCGCTGTTCTTCAGTGGGGATATCCAGTGGCGCCCCGGCCGCTCGACGAGCTACACGAGCAAAGATTTCCAACTCGCCACCGGCTATGGGCAGAGCCGTGTAGTCGACCTGCGCACGGGCGGCGACCCGCTGGCCCAGGCGCAGGTCGCCTGGCAGCTCACCGACGAGGGGTATACTGCCGAGCTGTTTCTGCCCTGGCCGGCCCTGGGCAACTACCAGCTCACCCCGAACCTCGAGTTCGGCTTCGACGTGGCTCTCAATGACGAGGACACAAAGGATGTAGCCCATCTGCTTTGGGGCGGCGGGCGGAATCTCACGGCCGATGTGATCGAGATGGGGATGCTCCTGCCGACTACCCCCGACACAGTCCCGCCGGCTTGCGCGGCCGTTGACCTCAACCAGAATGGGCGGGTCGACGTAGAGGATATACAGCTCGTCGGCTTGTTCTGGTTGCAGGAGAAGCCCGAGTACGACTTTGCCCACGATGGTGGCCGGGTGACCGTTGCCGATATCATGGTCGTCACAAACGAATTCAACCAGGTCTGCGGTGTGTAGGGCAGATTGAAAACGGCGCCGGGGGGATCACGACTCTGGTGGGCGAATCTCAGCTTTGCTGAGGAAACGGCTTCGGGCGGCTTTTCTGAACCTTGGGGGTCAAGGAGGCGTGAAGCTGGCCATGGTGGGAGGGGAGAAAACACTATCGGATCAGACGATCCGCCAAGAGCAACTGAGCCCCACCACCGCTCGGCCTGGATCG
>DOUV01000276.1:987-1817 GCA_003520455.1 Chloroflexota bacterium
CGGCCTGGATCGCCAGATCCAGATCCGCGCTGCCGGATCTGGCGATCCGGCAGGAGCAGTGGAGACTGCCAGGACTGGACCGGGGTCGTCAGATCCTGGCTCTGGCTGCCGGATCTGGCGATCCGGCAGGAGCAGTGGAGGCTGCCGGGGCTGGGCCGGGGTCGTCGGATCCAGGCTCTGGCTGCCGGATCTGACGATCCGGCAGGAGCGGCGGAGGTTGCCAGGGCCGGGCCGGGATCGTCAGATCCAGGCTCGCGCCGCTGGATCTGGCGATCCGGCAGGAGCGGCGGAGGTTGCCAGGGCTGGGCCGGGGTCGTCGGATCCGGCGGGAGCACTCCATCATCCGGTCTATAAGCCCTTGAGGTAGTCAATCTGGCCACTATGGTGTGCTTCATGGGCGGGGCCTGACGAAAGAAGCAATTCCAGATGCGTTCGATTCCATTCTGGAACCGGAATCGTGAGCAAGTCGTCTTCCGACAGTTGGGCTAGAGCGATCTTGAGCCGGGCATGAGCATCTTTGAGCCGTGCGATAGCGGCTTGCCACGCGGATTCGTCGCCAGCGGGCTGAGTCCATACCGGCGAGGCCGCCTGACCTTTTTCCAGCATGTCGATCTGCCACTCCTTGGACGCTATCAAGTGTTCCACAATTTGCCAGATCGAATTCTGATTGGGCGCCGGTTTCCACAATGCTTGCGAGACGGATACGCCCGCGAGCGATTCCATCACGGCCGGATAGTCGCCATTCGGTCCCACGAACACACTATCAAAATGGGCAATCACGGCTTGGGCGAACGGGCCAGGCATCTTCAGCCCGGCGGTTGAAACCGCGG
>DOUV01000276.1:1858-5793 GCA_003520455.1 Chloroflexota bacterium
GCCCCTCCGGGCACGCTGGGGGGCGGATGAATTTACAGCGCGCACTGCGAACCTGCAAGCGCCTTCACACGGTGCTCTGCAATCGTCTCGGCGACGCCTTGACCGGCGCTCGGGCGCAGCGGTCAAGGCGTCAAACTTCCGACTGGCGGGAGTGAGCGAGGCGACGCTGAGAGAGCCGAACTCTTACAAGAACAGGGGGCATTGAAGTAGCCAAAGCATAGCTGCCATGTTACGCTTTGGCAGAGCCGAGTGGCCAGTGGCAAGTCACCGGTGGCCGGTGACGAGAGGATGTTGAAAGGGGCTAGTGAATGGGAAGGATGATCCAATTGGAGGCAGAGGGCCAGCTCGCCTCCGCCTATCTCGCGGAGCCGGGGCAGCCGGGGCCGGGGGTGCTCCTCATGCACGCGTGGTGGGGGCTCAACGATTTCTTCAAGGAGATGGCAGACCGCCTGGCCGGTGAGGGCTTCGTGGTTCTGGCGCCCGATCTGTATCACGGTACAGTTGTTTCCACGATAGAGGAGGCCGAGCGGCAGATAGACACGCTCAGCGATGCTTATGCCAGCGCCGTTGTGAGAGCGGCTGCCGATTATCTGTTGGGCCACTCATCCGTGGAGGGTGCAAAGCTGGGGGCGGCCGGCTTCTCAATGGGTGCCGCTTTCGCCGCCTGGCTGGCGAAGGAGAGGGTCGACGTGGTGGCGGTGGTCTTGTTCTATGGGGGTGTTGAGCAGGGGGAGGATTATCCGCAGCAGACGGAGGCGGCCTTCCTCGGCCACTTCGCCAGCCACGACGAATGGGAGTCGGACGAGATCATGAGGCAGCTGGAAAAGAGGCTCCGGGAGGGGGGCAGGGAAGCTCAGTTCTATGTCTACCCCGAGACCGGGCACTGGTTCTTCGAGAGCAACCGCCCCGAGGTCTACAACGCCGATGCCGCGCAGCTTGCCTGGGAGCGCACGGTTGACTTCTTGCGTGGCAAGTTGGGCTAATACGGGGCTTGCCGCCCTCTGCCCACTTCCAGATGTACCGGTTTCGGACATGACGCGCCGGGCGGGCGTTCTCGTAGCGACGCTGAAAGGCGAGGGGGTTGACCGCAGAGACTTCCGCATGATATTCTCCCGATCTCTCGCTTACCGCCCCTGTAATCATTGGAACGCCGGATTGGGAGGAGAGAATTCCTTGCCGTAGGTATACCGGGTCCAGCAGCTACCCTCATCGAGACAGATAAGCAACACCCCGACGGCTGATTCCACGACGACCACCCTGGCGTGCAGGGAGGTGCCACACCGGGGGCAGGGCAGAATCCCGCCCGGGCGCGCTCCAAGAGCCAATCCACTCCAGAGTAGGAGACATCGTGATGAGCAAGAGTACGATCGGTCCGAAGGTGACGAACGGGGATGGCAAGGGCAAGTACGCTGCCGTGAACGGCCTCCAGATGTATTACGAGATCCACGGCACGGGCCGGCCGCTGGTTCTGCTTCACGGCGCTTTGTCGGCCATCGAGACCTCGTTCGGCAAGGTTCTGCCGTCGCTGGCCAGGACCCGGCAGGTCATCGCCGTCGAGATGCAGGCCCATGGGCGCACGGCCGACATCGATCGCCCGTTGACTATCGAGCAGATGGCGGAGGACATGGCCACTCTGCTGCGGCAGCTCGGAATCGAACAGGCCGACTTCTTCGGCTATAGCATGGGAGCCGGCATCGCCCTGCAGATCGCCATCCGGCGCCCGGACCTGGTACGCAAGCTGGGGGTCGCCGCGGTCACCTACAACCGCGACGGATTCCACCCCGGGCTCCTGGAGGGGATCGAGCGCTTGACATCCGAAGACCTGGCCGGGTCGCCGTTCCAAGAGGAATACGCCCGATTGGCGCCGAATCCGGACGATTGGCCCACGCTGATCGCCAAAGTCAAGCAACTGGACCGCGAGCTCCAGGACTGGCCGCCCGAGGCCATTCAGTCGATCAAGGCACCTACCCTGATCATGATCGGGGATTCCGATATCGTCCGCCCCGAACACGCTGTGGAGATGTTTCGACTGCTGGGCGGTGGCGTGGCCGGTGATGTCGCCGGGCTGCCGAACTCACAGCTCGCGGTGCTCCCCGGCACGACGCACGTGACGCTGGTGGAACGCGCCGACTGGCTGGTTTCGATGATCGAGGCGTTTCTCGATGCGCCGATGCCAGAGGGTGAGTGATCTGCGTAGCAGGCAAGCCACAAGGAAACAGTCAGCAGAGAATGCAGCGCAAGAAAGTGATGACGAGCACCCACCCGCTCGGACACCTCTTGCACCCTCGCCATCATCTGTGTCACGAACCCTTGCCGCGCTGCCGCCCTTATGCTACGATTCTCCACAGCCTCCTCCTATCGGGCTTCAATGTTTTTGTTTTGGCGACCTCACGGTACTCCTTCTCTCAGGCGGAGGCTATTCTTTCCCTGACGACTCTGCCTACAACCCAAGAGGTTCGAGGTATTGACAGACGCCGAAATTTGATGTATAAGAAATGGTCAGACCAGAAGGCCACCTGGAGCGAATTCGAGCTTGACCTGTCCTCTGATTCTCGTCTTGATCTCTTTCTGAGAGCGTGTCAATGAATCGCTTTTGACCCTCTTGTTTCTCAGCAATCTTGATGTTGACACCAAAATCTCTTTGGAACCACACCACCAAGTTGCCGCGACACCCTATCAACCAGGATTTTCTTGATCAATGGATAGTCATTGAGAACGATGTCCAATAGTTCTTCGCTACCGACGTCGTCATTGCTCTTTTCGGTTACTGGTAGTTGCTCACATCCTTTTACTTTCTTGTTTCCATCGATCGCATACCACCAGCTTCGATCGTTTTGACGGGCTGAGTGTCGGTCAGCCCCATTGAAGGAGTCGAGGCGCGGCCGACTTCTGTACATCTCCGTTCTACCAAGAGACAGTTGATTTCAATACCTTCTGCCCGCACGTACTGGCGCCACGCCGCGATTCAGTCCGTGATCATCCACTTCCCATAGCGCAACGCTTGCCAACCCTACCCAATCTCTTTCCTCGAGAAGCCCGCTCTCTCACCAAGCAGTTGAGAAGACCAAATTCAGAGCCAAGTTACGATGTGGCGGTCTGACCAGTTAGCCGAAAATCATGGGCATAGACATCTTACGCCGGTGTCTGTATCTGGAGTGAGAGCGACGAACACGGCCCTCGCCGGCGGCAGGCAGGAGCTGTTTTACACCACTGCAGCGGAGGAAGTCGTCGTTTATGATCTCCTGCTCTCCAGCCGACTTCTCACCCGGCTTTTTTCTCATTGTGCCCTTCCGTGCGTCATGGGTAGCACCCCCATTAACCATAGAGATCAGGCCCACTGTTCGAGGCGCAGCAAGAGACCTTGGAGCGACGGCCATACTTCTTGGGAGGGGACCGGCGCGGCGCAGTGACACGATAGGCCAGCAGGTTGGAGACGGACCAGTGATGGTGGGTGAGAGCAGCGGCCATAGCAGGCGTGGGTGCAAGCCACTTGTGGCCACCGATCAGGCTTGGGGGCGGAGAGGGTGATGATCGGTGCAGAAGTTGTAGCAGATGCCTGCCAGGTACATGCCGGCGGGCAAGATACCGGTTTGGGGGGCCAAGGCGCGCGTCTTGGCGCCAAGACTGCCACGTGGGGCGCGACCCACAGGCGCAGCCGGCGCGGCCGCACGTGCCGGTCAGGATTCGGTTCGCGGAACACCGCCTGAATGGCACTCAGGTCGCTGCTGAGGCCGTCGACTCAGATCAAGGGCGACCAACAGAGGGCACAGGCGCGGATGAGTTGCACCAGTCGCGTGATCAGGGTGCCATCGCGCCGGGCACTGATCACTTCGCCTGGAACCCTGGTTTGTTCAAGTCCGCTACTCCTCTCCACGCTTAAGGATTCTGTTGGCGAATTGGTACAAGTCGCGGGCGCCTGTTTGTAGTGCGCGCTT
>DOUV01000276.1:5861-12135 GCA_003520455.1 Chloroflexota bacterium
AGCGATTTCGCCAACAGGATCCTTAAGTGGAGAGCTACCTGTCATGAGTTATGAAAGAATATTCCGACATTACCGACCTACAGTTATTCAAACCGCTTGAAACAAATCGTCTTTCGGATGAAGCTGTTCGCCAAATCAAGTCGCTAGTTGAGAAAGGCGCACTGAAGCCTGGAGACAAGTTGCCCTCAGAGCGAAAGCTGGTGAAGCAACTTCAGGTCAGTCGAGCCTCTCTGCGCGAAGCTTTCCGTATCCTTGAGGCGTTAGGACTGATTGAGGTTCGACCGGGATCAGGTGCTTTCGTCGTCGATCGATCTGGCGCGAGCAAACTACCGACTCAATGGAATCAGTGGTTATATGAGCACAGACAGCAGGTCATCGATCTTTTAGAGATCCGTGAGGCACTTGAACCGAAAGCTGCTGCGCTTGCAGCCGAACGGATCTCGCCGGCGGAATTGGAACTGCTGAAGATGACGCTCGACAAACTAGAGCGCCAGGCTTCCACAGGCAATATCGATGTGGCTGTCCAGTCTGACATTGAGTTTCACGACCTGATCAGCAAAGCCACTCGCAACCCGTTCCTGATCAACCTGAACAACAGTATCAACTATATATTGATAGAGAGCCGCTATGCCTATTACCAAGATCCTGAACATATCCTGACCTCTTGGAAACATCATTGTGCTGTGTTTACGGCGTTGGCTGAGCGGGACAGCTCGACGGCTGCCAAAACTATGCTGGAACACACACGGATCACGAAGGAGGCGATTCGCACGCTGAACGATGACTAATCATTCCGGTAGCAGTAGACGCGGCCAGCGTATGGGGGAAGAAGGAATGCCGCGGAAAAGGCCGCGGCATTGACACCAACAAGCTTTCTTCCCGTGTCCAATCTCAAAGGAGGACGAAAGCCATGAAGAGGGCCATCTGGTTTGTTCTGATCTGCGTCGGACTGGTCTTTGCCTTAATGGGGTGTGGAGGCGCGCCGACCCAGCCCTCTGTGCCAGCGACGGAGCCCCCATCCGCACCCACGGCCCAACCGACCTCACCATCGGTCTCCCAGCCAACCGCAGCGCCCGCCGCTGCCGCCCCCACGCAAGAACCGGCCGCCTCTGGAGCCAGTTCGGAGACGCAGTGGACTGGTACGCTGGTCATTGCCAAGTCCGACGAGCCCAACTCGATCGACCCTCATGTTCACGATGGTTGGTATAGCGTCCGCGCCCAAAGCGCGGTCTACGAAACCCTCGTCGACATGACCTGGGACCCGGACAAGAAGGAAGTCGTCTTCAACCCGCTCCTGGCGACCGATTGGGACATCTCCCCTGACCGGTTGACCTACACGTTCCATTTGCGGAAGGGCGTCAAATTCCATGATGGTACCCCCTTGACGGCCGAGGCCGTCAAGGTCACCTTCGAGCGTAACAAAGCACTCGGCATGCGCGCCTCGTGGCAGGTAAACGCAATCGACAAGATCGAGACTCCCGACGATTACACGGTCGTAATCACGCTGAGCGAGCCCTTTACTCCTTTCATGATGGCGATGGGGCGAGCCTATGTTATGAACCCGAAGCTGATCCAGGAGAACAACGCCAACGACCATGCCCAGGCCTACTTCAACGATCACATGGATGGAACCGGACCATACAAGTTCGTCAAGTGGGATCGGCAGTCCGTGATCGAATTCGAGGCGAACAAGGACTATTGGGGTGGGTGGGCCGGCAAGCATTTTGAGAGAATCGTGCTTCGCCACGTGCCCGACCGCTCGACGCAACGCCTGCTGATGGAGAACGGTGACGTTGATTTCGCCCTCCAGATCGCCCCCGATGATGCACGCGCGCTCGAGTCGAATCCTGACGTGGTGGTGCAGGCTGTGCCGACAACGTCAGAGTTCGATTTCCCGCTCAAGCTGCGTGGGGCGCTCGAGGATGTCAAAGTCCGCCAGGCGTTGGCCTATTCGTTCCCCTATGACGACGCCATCCAGGGCATTCGTGGCGGCTTCGGCGAGCGCAACTATGGCCCCTTCCCCAAGGGGATCACCGGGTACACTGAAGAAGGCCTCATCAAGTACGACTACGACCCGGAGAAGGCGAAGCAGTTGCTCGACGAGGCCGGTTGGAAGGATACGGACGGTGACGGTATCCGCGACAAAGACGGCACGCCGCTGAAGCTTGAGATCTGGACGATCGCCGCTCTGGCGTATGAGAAGGAAGCCGCCCTCTTGTGGCAATCGGCGTTGAAGGACATCGGGGTCGATCTGAACGTTGTAGAGCAGTCGGCCATTGCCAGCTTTGTGACGGCAACCTACAACCGCGATGCGGCGGCCGATGCCTACGGCTGGGTCATCTCCATGTTCTTCCCCGACCCACACGACATCGCGCGCCAGTATTCCAAAGACAGCTTCGACGGTCTGAATACCTCGTACTACAGCACCGATAAGACCGATGCGATGATCGCGGAAGGGGCCCAGATGGAACCGGGCCCGGAGCGAACAAAGCTGTATGAGGAACTGCAGCAGATCATCAATCACGATTCTCCCCACATCTGGATCTGGCTGGAGCAAAAAATCCTCGTCTATCGCAAGAACATCAAAGGCTTCGTGTACAATCCCGTCGACTACATCCGCGAGTTCCGCTACTACGACATGTATCGCGAGTGAGACTGTCCCAGAGCGGGGTAGTGGCCGCCGCCGGTAGCCACTACCCCGCCGAAAGGGGATATGACCTTATGCTGCGCTTTCTTCTGAAACGCCTGGCCGGTTTCGTGATCGTGGTGTGGAGCATGACCTTCGTGATGTTTGGAGTCATTCACGCGATCCCGGGCGATCCAGTAGCGGGTCTCGCCGGCTTCGGTACCCCGCGCTATGTCATTGACGCGATGCGGGAGCAGTTGGGCCTGGACAGGCCATTATACGTCCAATACCTGAAGTACGTGACCAATCTCCTCCGGGGCGACTTCGGCATCTCGATCGAGACGCGCAACCCGGTCCTCGCTGAGATGGGCAAGAATTTTGCGGCCAGTGCGGAATTGGTTCTGGTCGCGCTTTTGATTGCGGTTCCTCTCGGGGTGGCCCTGGGAATCGCGGCGGCGGCTCACTGGGGACGGCCGACGGATGGTCTGATCCGGTTCGTTTCCTTGCTCGGCGCGGCCGCCCCGCTCTTCTGGGTTGCGCTTGTCTTTCAAATCATCTTCTTCCGCCAATTGAAGTGGTTTCCGGTTGATGGCAGGATTGACTTTAGTATTACGCCGCCCACGCAGATCACAGGGCTGTACCTGGTCGATAGCCTTCTGACGCGCAACGGCGCTGCCTTTTGGAGCAGCCTGCGCCACATTGTTCTCCCGGCGGTGGCGTTGGCGCTCAACAGTCTCGGTCTCCTCGTGCGCCAGACTCGTGCGAGCCTGCTCCAGGTCATTACGGCCGACTACATCCGGACGGCGCGCGCGAAAGGGCTCCCGGAACGAATCGTGCTATACCGGCACGCGCTCAAGAACGCTGCTATCCCCATTACGACAGAGATCGGCCTCCAATTCGGCATCATCCTGGGCGCGACCTTCCTCGTCGAGATCGTCTTTTCCTGGCCCGGTCTGGGCCTCTATGCGGTCAGAGCCATCCTGAATCTCGATTATCCTGCCGTTCTCGGTGTCGCCCAGCTCTTCACCTTTGTCTATGTTGTCGCCAACTTTCTGGTGGATGCGTCGTATCCACTCTTTGATCCTCGAATCACGTTGTAACAATCAGAGGTTGAGGGCAGAAGTATGGTTCAACCAACGCTCGACCGGTCTATCGAGCTCCGGCTCGCCTCGGCCACGCCACGCCGACCTGCTCGATGGGGGAGCGCCTTCTTGCAGCAGAATCTCGCTTCAATCGGGGGTGAGATCGTCCTCGTGGCGCTGATCATCGTCGGCATCATCGGACCGTTCGTAGCGCCATATGACCCCCTGAAAGTCCAGATGACGCAGCGCCTGCACCCGCCCAGCGCAGAACATTGGATGGGGACCGATGAACTTGGCCGTGACATCTGGAGCCGGATGCTTCATGGATCACGTGCGACCCTGTCGACGGTCGTTTTCGTTCTGGCTATCGTGATGGTATTCGGGATTCCCATCGGTGCGATCGGCGGATATGTCGGCGGGTGGACCGACGAAGTTTTCATGCGCGTCAGCGATCTGATTCTCGCCTTCCCGCCTCTCGTCCTGGCGATGGCCCTTGTCGTTGCATTGAAACCAAGCCTGACAACCGCTATGCTCGCCGTTGCGCTGGTCCGCTGGCCACGGTATGCTCGGCTCGTCCGCGCCCAGGTATTGACTTTCAAGCAGCGCGCTTTCGTTGAGGCAGCGCGCGCCGTGGGTGTGAGTGAGCGCCGCATTCTCCTGCGACAAATTCTGCCGAACTGCCTCGACCCCGTTTACGTCCGTGCCACCGTCGATGCCGGCTTCATCGTTCTGACAACGGCGAGTCTGAGTTTCATTGGCCTGGGTGCTCAACCGCCGCAACCGGAGTGGGGTGCGATGGTCGCCAGCGGGAGGACCTACATGATAAATAACTGGTGGGTAGGCGTCTTTCCGGGGCTAGCCATCATGCTTGCTGTGACGGGCTTCGTCCTCGTGGGCGATGAGATTCGCGATCGCCTCGATCCGACGCTCCGGCGCTGAGAGCGTATTCGGAAAATCTTCGGTCAAATCCGTCTCGTAGATCACGATTGCCTGCTCGCTCACTCGTGTTCCTTTCATGCTCATCCCTATCAGGCGTTCCATGTTTTGTGCATCACGGCGGTTTGCGTCAAGTCGTTTCCCCAACACGCTCTGAGTCTCAACACAACGACCATAATTGAGACCGAGAGCCGGCGAAGTGGGTTTCTACCTAAGAATCCAGAGGCCGCACGTCACCGCGTTCCGTACCACGTGACACGGGTGTGGGAGGAGGTCCGAGGAAACGGATCATACAGGCATACTTCTTCTTGAACGCCGTTCAGATCGTGAATTGGGCAGAGCACTACGAAGGAGAAGCTCATGAAGATTACGACTATTGAGACATTGCAAGTTGCCATCCCACTACGCCGCCTCCATCAGATGGCCGCCGGCGGCGCTGACATCGGTCTTGGCAAGTACCCGATCATCAAGGTGAAGACCGACGAAGGCATTGTTGGCCTCGGGGAAGCGCCTGCCCTGAAAGAGTGGGGCGGCGACTACGGCACCTATTTCGGAGAGAGTGCCAAGACGGTGATGCTGGTCATTCGTGAACATCTGGCGCCGGTTCTCGAAGGTCAGGACCCCTTTCGAATCGAGTGGATTCATGGTCTGATGGACAAGGCCATCAAGGGTCATCCTTACGCCAAGGCTGCCATCGACATGGCGCTCTACGACATCATGGGCAAAGCGCTCGGCGTGCCCGCCTATCAGTTGCTCGGGGGTCTCTACCGGCGCGAGATTCCTCTGGCGCATAGTATCGGCATCATGCCGGCTGAGAAAGCAGCGGCCGAGGCTGCGGTCGCGGTTGAGGATGGAATCAAGACCATCAAGCTCAAGATCGGCCTGGACCCGGAGCGCGACGTGGCCACCGTGCGCGAGGTCCGCAAGACGGTGGGGCCCGGTATCACCATCACGGTGGATGGCAACCAGGGGTATCCTTCGGCCAAAGCCGCGATTCGGGTGCTCCGACGCATGGAGGAGTATAACGTCCTCTTCGTTGAGCAGCCGGTCGAAGGGCTGTCTGCAATGGCCAAGATCGCCCAGGCGGTGGATATGTCGGTCATGGCGGACGAGTCGGCTTGGACCTCACAGGACATCCTGCGCATTCTCGATATGAGAGCGGCTGACTTCGTCTCGCTCTATCCCACCAAGCCCGGCGGTCTCTGGAAAGCCAAGAAGGTGGCCGCCGTTTGCGAGGCCGGCGGGATCTACTGCAACGTAAACGGCTCGGCCGAACTCGGGATAGCGAACGCCGCCAACCTGCACCTCTCGGCCTCGACGAAGGTGGTGACCCTGGCATGTGTCTACCCGGTGACAACGCTGGAAGGGCGTGAGAAAACGAAGCTCGCCGGCCGGTTTTACCTGGACGACATCATCACCGAGCCGTTCGAATACAAAGACGGTGCTCTCATCGTTCCGGATGGCCCGGGTCTAGGCGTCGAGCTCGACGAGCGGAAGGTCGACAAGTACCGCATCGCTTGAGCCCTCGGAGCGCCACGTGTGCCATTCAGCATGGCGGCGGATCGCCCGGGGCGATCCGCGTGGCGGTCGAGACTACTCGCCTGTGACCTAGTGGGTCATCCGACATGAA